>CAINWR010000001.1 GCA_903854535.1 Candidatus Staskawiczbacteria bacterium
AAAGATGAATTGCAAAAAGTAGTTGATAGTTTTACAGAAAAAATAAAACAATTAGTAGAAAAAAAATCCCAAGAAGTCGCTTAAAATTTAATTAAATTTTTTTATGATTTTAACACTTATAATTGCATTATTGAGTTTAGTGGCGTTGATGGTCATCCATGAGTTTGGGCATTTTATAATAGCCAAAAAATTTGGCGTAAGAGTAGATGAATTTGGGATTGGGTATCCACCTCGCCTTTTTGGCAAAAAATTTGGCGAAACTTTATATTCTATAAATTTATTACCACTTGGAGCTTTTGTGCGCATTTATGGAGAAGAGGGAAAAGAGGGTGATGTAGATGAATATCGCAGTTTTGTGGGGCAGGCAATTTGGAAAAGAGTTTTAATTATTTTGGGCGGGGTGATTGCTTTTTGGATTGCAAGTTATATAATATTTTCTATTGTATTTATGATTGGAGCTGATCTACCAATTTCTGATGGAGCTACAGATGGCTTAACAAATGTCAGAGTTCAAATTATTGCTACAAGTCAAGATTCTCCAGCATCAAATGCCGGAATCCAAGCAGGTGATATCATAATAGAAGCTAAAAATTCTGACCTACAAACAGTTAAAATAAATACAGTTAAAGATTATCAAGATTTTGTAAAAAATCATACATCAGAGCAAATATATTTAAAAATAAAAAGAGGGGATGAACTTAAAGAATTTAGCTTAACTCCGCGAGAAAATCCGCCAGCAGGTCAAGGTTCTACTGGTATAGGATTACAGAGAATGGCTACTATTATTAATAAATCTCCTTGGTATATGGCCCCTATTAATGGCGCAGTATTTACTTGGACTACAACTCGTGATGCTTTAAAAGGGTTATATACTACGTTTTCAATGTTGTTTACAGGTAAGGGAGCTCCAGCAGGTGCTGAATTTGCAGGACCTTTGGGGATTACTGTATTTTTAGCTCAAGCTGCTAATATGGGAGTAGGATTTTTCTTGTTTTTTATAGGATCAATTTCTGTGTTTATTGCTATATTTAATTTATTTCCAATTCCAGCTTTAGATGGTGGTAAATTAATTTTTCTTATAATTGAGAAAATTTGGAAAAAACCAGTGCCAGTTAGAGTGGAGCAAATTATCACTGCAGTATTTTTCTTTATCTTAATTGCATTATCTTTATTTATAACTATCAGATTTGATATTCCACGTTTTTGGGATTTCATGAAATCTAGCCTTTCTAGATAAAATTATAGTAAATATTATGCGACAATATTCCAATATTCTATAGAATGTTGGAATATTTTTTTACAAAAAAAGGCGATTACAAACCGCCTTTGCCAAGACTTAAGCTCCTAGGATTGAATCTTGGCTACCAGAGCGTCAGGAACGACCAAGCTCTGTACCAATCTTGTCTCTATACAACTATAGCCTTCAGACTAGGGGTTGAAATCACCCCATGATTGGCCTAATATTATATTAGTATAATTTATATTTTTTGTCAAATATTTTGCAAAAAAAAGAGCCCGGCCACCGCGCGATGCGTGGCCGAGCTTTTTGAGTGTTGATTGCGTTTCCGCTTTCATTAAATTTGCGTTTGTTTGCGGTACCTTTCTAATGTAGAGTTTGAAGATAAACGGAATTTTCTTTCAATTGGCGTTGGAATACCAGCAACCGAAGTTGCGTATCCACAATCCTTAAATTGTCTTACAAGATCAGCGAACCTTTGTTCGGAGATCAATTGCAGGCCAACGTTTACTCCATTACTGGTTTCAATATACGGCCTTAAGCGAACATTGGCCAGTTCAGGCGAGATAACTTTTCGTAGTTCTCGTGGATCTGCTGGAGTATCTTTTGTGAGAATTAAGCTAAGGTTTGGCTTACGACCCTTTGGTTGGGGATTACTATCTATCCATTGCTCAAGACCTTGTCGAATTTCAGCGAAAGATGCACCAATACCAGTGGCTTGAGTTCTGTAATCTTCGGAGGTTGAAATTAATGAAACCTGTAGTTGTACTGGTTGTTCGTATCGCACGGCAAATTCCATAATTTCGTTAAATACATTTTTAGCTTTGTTCCCACGTGGAAACACAGTTGAAACTTTAAAAGAGAAGTCAAAGGCTCCAATCTTACGTAAACCACATACAGTATTAGGGTTGAGTAAAGGTTCTCCGGATTTCCCCAAGCTTACCTTGTGCATTTGCTCAATGTTTGAAAACTGGCTGGCTCGCAAAAGTATCAGAACAACTTGTTCAAAGATTTCGTCAGAGGTAAGTTTGCGAACGTACGGATTCCTGCCAAGTTCGCAAAAATTACACTTTGCAACGCAACCAACCATGACAGAAATATCAACGATTGGTTTTGCTTTGCCTTGGCCGTAATAGTATGCCGACTCAAAAATGTGTTCTGGGTGATTTGATGGGCTTGCTACAAGCTCGATTGCGCCGTCTTCATTGTTGCCAAAATAGGCGGTAAAATCAGACGCAATATGCTTGAATTCGTAACTTCGAACAAATGCAGTAGTGTTTTTCATGGCGATCTCTTTTATCAAAAGGGTGGTCATGTGTAAAAAGGACTGAGCTTATAATAATATTTTTTTCATAAAAGTCAATGGCGGAGTATTTTTTTGCTTATAAATTTAAAGAAAATTTCATCCTAACATATGTTAAGATAAAAGATTAAGTTAACATAATTTTAACTTGGTTATCGTATGATAACAAATATTTTTATAAAAAAAAATGGACAACCGACGCTTTGTGCGTGCATCGATCACCCTTAATGCGTTAAAATCTAACGAACCCCATTAGGTTTTTTCATGCAGAAATCGCGAAGAAGCCACTAACAACAGCGGACCCCATTGCACCCAAACCCAGCAAAACACTTAGCGAACCCTCAGTATTAAACCGTCCGATAAGTGCTCCGATCCCGACCGCTATGAACGTGGCCGTTAAGATAAGAGCATTGCGAATTTTTCGTTGCAGAATCCCTGTTTCGGTTAGTCGATTTTTCACGGTCATCTCCTTTAACTTTTGATTTATTATTGAAATCGTTTTGATATTATAACTTTTTAAACTTTATGTCAATGTTTACGAGGGTTTTAAACAATGCTATTATTAACGAAAAGAATTTAGTATTTAGGAGCTAGAAGCTAGAATTTTTTATTCAAGCTACCAGCTACAAGATTCTAGATACATATTAATGCTACAATCTAAACTTTTTTATAAAATAAATAAAAATAAATTAGCAGAGGTGGATTCAATTTCCCATGATTTACTTGTGAGAGCAGGTTTTGTGGACCAACTTATGGCTGGAGTTTATTCATATTTGCCATTAGGGTTTTTGGTGCTTAAAAAAATAGAAAATATTATCAGACAAAATATGATTGCAGTTGGCACTCAAGAGCTTTTGATGCCAGCTTTGAATCCAAAAGAAAATTGGGAAAAAACCGATAGATGGAATACATTAGATGTTTTATTTAAATTAAAAGGTGCTGGAGAAAAAGATTATGCTTTGGCTCCAACACACGAGGAAGTGGTTAGCCCCTTAGCTAAAAAAATAATTTTATCTTACAAAGATTTGCCTATGGCAGTGTTTCACATACAAAATAAATTTAGAAATGAACTTCGTGCAAAATCAGGAATTTTGCGAACTCGTGAATTTATGATGAAAGATTTATATTCTTTTCATGCCAGCCAAGAAGATTTGGATAAATATTATGATAAATTGGTAAAAGTTTATTTAAATATTTTTAAGCAATGTGGGATTGGAAAAACAACTTATAGAACATTAGCTAGTGGAGGAAGTTTTGCAAAATATTCTGATGAGTTTCAAACAATTACTTCTGCTGGTGAAGATATAATTTATATTTGCAGTAAATGCGGACTTGCTATAAATAAAGAAATTAAGGCTGAAAATGACAAGTGTCCAAAATGTGAGGCAATTGATTTTGAGGAACAAAAAGCAGTTGAGGTGGGAAATATTTTTAAACTAGGAACAAAATATTCTACTCCTTTTGATTTAAAGTTTAAAGATACTGATGGCCAGGACAAACCAGTTTTAATGGGTTGTTACGGTATTGGCCTTGGAAGATTGCTTGGAACAATTGTTGAGGTAAATAATGATGAAAAGGGGATTGTATGGCCAGAAAGTGTAGCACCATTTAAAGTTCACTTAATTTGCCTAGGAAAGGGTAAAGTTAAGACCACAACTGATAAAATATACAAGACTTTACTTGAAAGCAATATTGAAGTATTATATGACGATAGAGAAGATAAATCAGCTGGAGAGAAATTTGCTGAATCAGATTTAATTGGAATTCCCTTAAGGATTATAGTATCAGAAAGAACTTTAGAAAAAAACTCTGTAGAAGTAAAAGAGAGAAGCAAAAAAGAATCAAAATTAGTAAAAATAAGTCAACTCAAAAAAATCCTAAAATAAACCTTAAAATAATTTAAATATATGTTTAAAAAATTGATAGATAGATTATCAGTAGATATGGCTATTGATCTTGGCACAGCCAACTCTTTAGTTTATGTAAAAGATAAAGGTATTATTATAAATGAACCTTCAGTAGTAGCTGTAAACAATAAAACAGGCCAAGTACTTGCTATTGGAGAAGAGGCTAAAAAAATGGTTGGCAAAACCCCAGCTTATATTACAGCAACAAGACCATTAGTAAATGGAGTAATTTCAGATTTTGAAGTAACAGAACAAATGCTAAAATATTTTATTGAAAAGGCAATTTCATCTTCCAAAAAATTTGGCATTGGTTCATTTTCAAGAGTTATTATTGGAATTCCTTGTGGAGTAACAGAAGTTGAAAGGAAGGCAGTAAGAGATGCTGCTAAAAATGCAGGGGCTAGAACAGTTTTTTTAATTGAAGAACCCTTAGCTTCAGCTATTGGAGCAAAACTGCAAATTCAAGAAGCTGGTGGTAATTTTATTGTAGATATTGGTGGTGGCACAACAGAAGTAGCTGTAATTTCTTTAGGTGGAATCGTAGTGGCTAGATCTCTACGCGTAGCAGGTGATAAACTCAATGATGATATTATGCAATTTGCACAAAAAGAATATAAATTATTAATTGGTGAAAGAACTGCAGAGTTTATTAAGATAAATATTGGTTCTGCTATGCCTACTAAAGAAAAAAAAGAAATGGCAATGCGTGGCAGAAATTTAGTTACAGGTTTACCAGAAGAAGTGGTTATTTTTAATGATGATGTTCAAAGAGCTCTTGAGAAATCAGTAAGACAAATTGTAACAGCAATTAAAACAACTATTGAAGAAACTCCACCAGAATTATTAGCAGATGTGATGACAAATGGCATATTTTTAGCAGGAGGTGGTTCTATGCTAAAAGATTTAGATGTGTTAATTTCCAAAGAAACCAAAATGCCTTGCAAGATTGTAGATGATCCCTTGACTTCTGTTGTAAGAGGCGCAGGAATTGCCCTTGAAAATATAGAAACTCTTTCTGAAGTTATGAGTAAAGATAATGAAGAAGAAGCATTTAAATAAAAAATTGCAATACAAGAGCCGAGAACATGCATCTCGGCTTTTTTGTTGCCCAGACCTAAATTGATTATTGGCCTGGGCCGTCGCTCCCGCTAATCCACAGCGGGAACACTACGATCGCGATGATCATCATCACGATCAAGAAAATACGGTGTGACACCGGCTCTTTGATGAGC
>CAINWR010000002.1 GCA_903854535.1 Candidatus Staskawiczbacteria bacterium
CAAAATAACTTACATATTCAGCTAAATCTGGATTTGCTGATAAAGAGTTGCCCAGAATACTTGGATAATCATTTTCCAATGCTAAAACCACCACAGGCAAAAGCAGTATAGATAAAATTGATAATAGTAAAAATTTTTTAAGCTGATGTTGTCTCACTTTTTTGTTTTGAGTTTGATTCTGTTTGGTTTTTATTTACAATTTCAGCAGGCACAACTTTTTCACTACCTTCTTCATTTCCTCCACTCCCTCCACTCCCGCTATCTTCAGATTCTTCTGCTGAGCTGCTTGCTAAAGATAACCCGCCCATTTCTTTATAAACAAATATTGTCCATGCTGGAATAATTGCTCCTATAACTGGGGCTAATTCTGTTATTAAAGTTATTCCAAATCTTTTGCCAGTTTTTTTTGCTATTTTTTCTACGGCCTTCATTTCTGGAGTTTTTTTTGATTGCAATATTTTTGATTGTATTCCTTTTGAATGTTCTTTAATTTTTTCTATTTTTCCAGAAGATAAGCCACGTATTATTGACCAAAGGCCAATTACAAGAATGGGCATGATATCTAAAATTAAATCAATAATTAATGGAAAAACAAACCAAATTCCAATTATCGTAACTACAAGACTCAAGCCATCAAAAAACACAGCTATACATAGCATTAAAACACCTTCTGGACTTGTAATACCCCCATCATCATTTGCCAAATTTATTGTATTTAGAATTTAGTATCTAGCAGCTAGAATTGAATAATGAATTTTGAGTAAAGAATCTTTAATATTCTATATTCTAAAATATATTCAAGCTTCTAGCTTCTAAATACAATATACTAAATTATTATTGGTTTTTTGCTTGTTCAATTTTTCTTTTTGCTTTGCCTCTTTCCATAACTATTTTTGGATTTGTAATTTTTCTTATGGTGTTAGTTCCACTACTTTATTTGATTTATCTTTCTTTTTCTTGTCTTGTGTTATTTATTGTCTATTTTTTATCAAATGGTGGTGGCCATATTGAAACATATGCCATAGAATACCCTTCTTGTTCGGTAACATAAAATTCCACATTTGCGGTAAAAAACTCATCAGTCCAATATTCAATATCTGTTTTTCCCATACTCGTAGATCTACTACCTGGATTTTTTTCTATATCTAATCCACCTATTGATTTTATAATAATTTCTCTTGCTTTTTCGGATGGTACCCAAGAAGTTATTTGAGCTTCGGGAGGCAATCTAAACGGATTATTATATTGGTTATGAGAGCGATTTTTTACAAAAAAGTTTTTAAATTTATCGGTTAATTTTTCCCAGTTAGATTTTTCTGTCGGTGATGAGTTTCCGTGTTCCCATAAAAGAATATCGGATTTATTCTCGTTGAAAAAATTTTTATTTTTCACTCGCGCGATTACTTCTTGCAAATTGTTAGCATCTTCTTGAAGACCTTCGGCCAATAATTGATTATGAGCTTTTGATAATCTTCGTTCAATTTCTTTAAAGGGATTGCGCATTCTTTCTTTTTTTTCTGCTTGTTCTCTCAGTTCATTATAAATCTTGCGAGATGGCTCATCTAATCCTTCAAAATTTAATTCTCCATTTTCTATATCAGACTTTAATTTTTTTAATATTCTTTCTGTATCCTCTTTTTTTATTATACCAGAACCCCACAAATCTTCTGGTCTTTTTTTCTCTACTTCTTCTGTCATTGATTTTGTTATTCTAGATTTTTCATCATCTGTAAAATCGTCCCCACTTTCTATTTTTTTTGTTTTTATCATTTCTGTTAATCTTTTTAATTGATATTGTTCTGAAAGCCATAATCTAAAATTAGAATCGGTTTCTATTTTTTCAATTAATCGTTGAGTTTCATCATTTTCCGAGTTTTTATCAAGTTCTCTTAAGTTTTTTGCTAATTGTTCTACCCATTTTTGTGAATCTTCTTTTATTTGCTTTAATTTATTTGGTCCAAATTTTTGTTCATACTCGTCCAATGATTGTTCTACAACATTAATTTGTTGTCCTTTCGCATTTTTTTTAAAAGCTTCGCCGCTTGATAATTTAGCAAAATCCCAAAGTTTTTGTTCGTCTTTTTCTACTGTTTGTAAAATACCCAATTCTCCAATATTAAAAATAAAATCTGGAACTTTGTACTGTTCAAGTTTTTCTCCTTGCTCTGGTAATTTTTTATCATAGTGTATCTCAATAGGAGTATCAGCTATTTCTTCAGTGGTTATTTCAATGTTCTCTTCTATTCTATCGTCTGGGGAATATTTTGGTGAAAAATGTTCTAAATTTTTCATATTTTTCTTCTGCTATTTATAAAATTTGTTTATAAAAAATTATTATTGGTTTTTTGCTTGTTCAATTTTTCTTTTTGCTTCGCCTCTTTCCATAACTATTTTTGGATTTGTGGTAATTATTTTATCTTCTGTTTGACTTGCTACCACAGCAATAGCTACATGTTTTTTTCCTGCAAAAAATAATCCCTCCCCCACTCCAGCTTCAAGCAATAAATATTTTTCTTGTTCTGTTAAATTAAATGTTTGTTTTACAACTTCAACTGTAGCAGGAGATTGTTTTAATAAAAGTTGCAAAGAAGAGTTGGAAATAATTGCTTTTCCATAATCTGATCTCATAAAATCTGCTACATCTTGAGTAATTGTTGTTATACCTAGATAATATTTTCTACCTCTTTTAGCTAAACCAAATAAAAATGAAGCCCCATCTTCAGATTGCATCAAAAGCCAAGCTTCTTCAATAACCAAAATTCTTTTTTTGATTTGAGATCTTACAATATTCCACACATAACGCATTATAATATAAAGAGCCATTGGTCTTAACGATTCTTCCATATCTCTTATACCAAATATAACTAAGTTTCTATCCATTTCTAAGTTTGATTTTTGATTAAAGAAATCAGCAAAAGTACCTTTGGTATATTTACCAAGTCTTATTGCTAATGATTCTGCTCCTTGCATGCTTCCTAAAATTTCTTCAAAATCAGACATAAGTGGAATATTTTCTTTCCATTTTGAAGGATCAGAAGTTGCAGTAATATCTTTTATTGCATAAGTTTGAGTTAAAGCTTCATCTATTATGCTATCTTCTTCTGCAGAAAGACCGCCAAGCATAATTCTCAAAAGTCCAACTAAGTTTATAATATTTCCTCTCAACACATCTTCAGGATTTTCTCCTGGTCCAGGAAGGGGCAGATCAAAAGGATTTACATGGTTTGGAGAAGTTAAAGAAATTTTAAAAAATGCTCCTCCTATAGAATCAGCCAAAGCTTCATATTCATTTTCTGGATCAATAATAATACAATCTACTCCTTGCATTAAATATCTTAAAATCTCAAGTTTTATAGCATAAGATTTTCCTGAGCCAGATTTTGCAAACACAACCATATTGGCATTTTCTAAAGAAAATCTATCAAACAATACTAAAGAGTTATTGTGTCTATTTACTCCATACAAAATTCCTTCATTAGAACTTAAATCAAAAGATATAAATGGAAAGGCAGTAGAAAGTGGTTCTGTATCCATAGGTGTGTGCACATCAAGCAAATCTAATCCATATGGATTGCAAGATATAAATCCTTCTTTTTGACGAAACAAAGCAGGCTTAATGTAAATTAATCTTGATTCAAATATAGATCTTAAAGTAAGTTCAGTTTCTTTTAATTCTTTTTCTGAATTATCATAAATTGTGATATATAAGCCAAAACGGAACATTCTTTCTTGCGCTGTCATTAATTTATCTCGTAAAGTTTCAATATCTTGATACGCAGTTTGCAATGCAGGGTCACGAATTAAACCTTTTTCTTCTCTTTCTATAATTTCTGAAGATACTTCAGTTATTTTTTTCCTTAGTTTTTTTAAAATTAATTCGCTAGAAATTGGATGTATAAAAAATGATATGTCCATTGGCACATTTAAATCAATTACAGGTGAAAACCAGCCAGTGTTTAAATATCTTGGATAGGAAAATATAAAAAATGATTTAGAAAATCTTTCTCCAAGCTTGATGTGATCTTGATTCACTCCAACATATGGTGGAGCTATAATATCTCTTACATCAAAAGTTTCTTCTTCAAAGATTTTGTCCATTAAGTCATCTTTTTTCTTTCCCATTAAATTGTCTAAAAAATTTAAATTCATTAATTTTTAATTACTTTAGTAATTCGGGTAATATTTCTGGGTAATATCCAATTTCTGCTTGTTCTGGGTGATGAATTGACCAAAATAATTCTATTAATTCAGGAGTTGTCAAGGGTATAGCTTCAAGCCCACATCTTCTTAATCCCATTGCCAAAAATTCCATTCTTTGCCAAAGCTGAGTTTTGCATCTTTCAAAATCATTATCTTTCATTTCTTGAGTTTGGTTTTTTTGCCCAGAACTTTTAAGAAAATCAAATTGTTTGGTAATTCCCGAAGCTCCAAAAATTTCCATTAATTCATATGGAACAACTACATAGAAATTTTTTGTCATAACCATATCTCCTCTTACCATTTCTTTGATAAATTCTTTATAACTTGCTGTTTGTTGTCGCATCAAATCTGTAGTTTGTTTTTGTTCTAATTCTTGCAAGCTATCTAAATATGGAGTGATATTTATTTTACGAGATTGTATTATTATTTGGCAAGAAAAATCTAAAGAATTTAAAAAACTTTGATAAGCATAAATTATTGCATTTTGTTCTTCTTCTGATTTTAAAGCAAAATTCAAAGACGATACCATCAAAATACCTCTGATGCTATTGTTTTTAAGAATTATCACTCCTTCCCTTATATCTTTTACTTCCAAAAAATCTTGTGTTGCGTTATTTACCATTTTCTTTGAGACAGATTACCACAGATGATTGACAGATTTTTACAGATCACAGATTTGTTCGTGGTTATCTGTGATTTGTGTTTATTTGTTATAAATCTGTGGGTATCTGTTACTTAGATTTTAGCTCGACCTGTGTATGAATTTTTTTAAGCCTACTTGTTTGAGCTTGTAATTTTGGACCTTCATCTATTTTCCTAATTTGAATTCTTTTTATAGCTTTAAATGGATAAGCAGATTCTTTTTTCTTCCATGTATAATTTTTTGACCCTGCAAGAAATCCAATTGAACTCAAAAGCATATTTGCTATAGGCATACCATTTATTGTAAAAAATGCTAATGAACCTGTAA
>CAINWR010000003.1 GCA_903854535.1 Candidatus Staskawiczbacteria bacterium
AATAATTATTATTAAAAACAAAAAAATGAATATAAAACCATTATCAGATCATATTTTAATTGAGCCTATAAAAGAAGAAGAAAAAACAAAAGGGGGGATTTTCCTGCCTGAAACAGCTAACAAAGAAAAATCAGAAACAGGAAAGATTCTAGCTATAGGTCCTGGTAAGAAAACAGATGATGGAAAAATTATTCCTTTGTCTGTAAAGCCTGGAGATAAAGTTTTGTTTTCAAAATATGGGCCTTCGGAAATTAAAGTAGAAGATAAAGAATATTTAATAGCAACAGAATCAGATATTTTAGCAATAATTGAATAAATCAAGCTCGGAAACAAATTTTAGTCGGCACCGGTGTTGAAATTTTCCAGCGAAAATTTCACACCTCATTCTCGGCAATTTTTCTCGCTTCGCGAGACCATGCAAAAATTGCCTCCGAAGGTGCCTTTAAAATTTATTTTCTCGCTTTTATATTATATGTCAAAACAAATAAAATATTCAGAAGATGCAAGAAAAGCATTAAAAATTGGTTTAGATAAAGTAGCTAATGCTGTGAAAGTTACGCTAGGACCTAAAGGCAGGAATGTTGTTTTGGGTTCTGGTTTTGGAAGCCCTACAATCACTAATGATGGAGTAAGTATTGCAAAAGAAATTGAGCTTGAAGATAATATAGAAAATATTGGAGCTGAAATTGTAAAAGAAGTTGCAAGCAAGACAAATGATATTGCTGGAGATGGTACTACCTCTGCCGTATTGCTTACACAAGCAATTGCTACTGAAGGTTTAAAAAATGTAGCTGCTGGAGCCAATCCTTTGGCTTTACGTAAAGGAATTATTTTAGCAAAAGATGCCATTTTATCTGAGCTTAAAAAAATGTCAAAACAAATTGCTACCAAAGAAGAGATGAGTCAAGTAGCTACAATTTCAGCGGGGGATAAAGAGATCGGAGATTTGATTGCAGAAGTTATATATGAAGTTGGTAAAGAAGGCGTGATAACTGTAGAAGAATCTAAAACTTTTGGCTTATCTAAAGAAATTGTAAAAGGTTTGCAATTTGATAGAGGATATATTTCTCATTATATGGTTTCAGACACTGAAAAAATGCAAGCAATATTGGAAGATCCATATATTTTAATTACAGATAAAAAGATTTCTTCTTTGCAGGAAATTTTGCCTTTGTTAGAAAAAATAATTAAAACTGGCAAAAAAGAATTAGTAATAATTGCAGATGATGTAGATGGTGATGCTTTAGCTACTTTAATTTTAAATAAACTAAGAGGAATATTTAATGCTTTAGCAATTAAAGCTCCTGGTTTTGGAGATAGGAAAAAAGAAATGCTTGAAGATATAGCAATAGTTACAGGTGGACAAATTATTACAGAAGAAAAAGGAATGAAATTAGAATCTGTTGAAATCGAAATGTTGGGATCTGCAAGAAAAATAATTTCTACAAAAGAAAATACAACTATTGTTGATGGTAAAGGAGACAGGAAAGATATTGATAAAAGAATTGTTCAAATTAAAACACAAATGGAGAGTGTTACTTCAAGTTTTGATAAAGAGAAATTTCAAGAGAGACTTGCAAAACTTTCTGGTGGTGTAGGTGTAATAAAAGTTGGAGCAGCTACAGAGGTAGAGCAAAAGGCCAAACAACACAAAACAGAAGATGCATTACATGCTACAAAATGCGCAGTTGAGCAAGGCATAGTTCCCGGAGGTGGAGTAGCTTTGCTTAGAGCTTCATTAATATTGGAAAATTTAAAACTTGAAGGAGACGAACAAACAGGTTTAAATATTTTAAAACGTGCTGTAGAAGAGCCAATTAGGCAAATAGCTCAAAATGCAGGAATTGATGGTGCAGTTGTAGCTCAAAAAGTAAAAGAAGGTCAAGGCAATTTTGGTTTTAATGCAGGAACTATGATATATGAAGATTTAATAAAAGCAGGAGTTGTAGATCCTACCAAGGTTACTAGAACTGCTTTGGAAAATGCAGTTTCATCTGCTAGTATGCTTTTAACCACAGAAGCAATTGTAGCTGAAATGCCAAAAAAAGAAGATTGTTGCAAAGCAGGAGGAATGCCAAATCCAATGATGGGCCAAGATTACTAATATCTAAAAAATTCGCTAATAAAGCGAATTTTTTTTTGCAAGAAATAGTTGTGAATAAGATTGCTTTTATTTTTTATTTATTAAGGTTATAATTAATAAATATAATGTCTGAAGAAAAAAGTATAATAAAATTAGAGAATATTGAATTCTATTACAACAAAGGTTTGCCCAATGAGCTTCATGCTCTTACGGATATCAATATTGATATAAAGCAAGGAGAATTTGCAAGTTTTTTTGGTTCTTCTGGCTGTGGTAAATCTACAATGTTATATATGATTTCTGGTATAGATAAACCAGAAAGTGGAAAAGTTTTTTTTAATGGTTATGATGTGTCGCAATTTTCTCCTAAAGAAATTGCTGTTTATAGGCAAATGGGTGTTGGATTAATATTTCAAAATTTTAATCTTATTCCAACTTTATCTGTGCTTGATAATGTAGCTTTGCCAATGACTTTCTTAGGATTGTCAAATTCAAAAAGGCGAGAGAGAGCTATGGAGATTTTAGATTATATGGGTATTAAGCATCTTGCCAAGAGATTGCCTTATGAATTATCTGGCGGTCAACAACAAAGAGTTGGTATAGCTAGATCTCTAGCTAATGATCCACCTTTAATATTAGCTGATGAACCTACTGGCAATTTAGATTCTGCAAATGCTGTAAAAACAATGGAGCTTTTGAGGGATTTAAGTAAGAATAAAGGCAAAACAATAATATTAGTAACTCACGAGGCTTGGTGTTTAAAATATGTTGATAAGATTTTTTATGTGAAAGATGGAATGGTGACAAAATCTGAATCAGTAGAGCCACAGGATCTATCTTTAATTGGAGAAAGCAAAATCATAGAAGGCAGGATGCAAGGCGCACATGCTAATAAAAATAATTTTGAAGTTGTAACTGAATATATATCAACATTCTTTTTTAGAGGGTATTCGAATGAGGAGGTGAAGAGGTCAAAAGAAATTATTGTTAAAAGGATTTCTGGAGCAATTAGTAAAGATGATTTTTTCAATGAACTTGATAAACCATTTAAAGATGGTGGGTTGGGTCTTTGGAAGCAGAAAGCAAAAAATATTGTTAGTGCTGTAGAGGAAATTATAAATGAAAGCATGGATATATCAACTATATATAAAAGTTTGCAAAAATATCCAGGAATGCCCCTTAAAGATGAATTTAGTGATGTGCGCAAATATCTTTTAGAAATTTATAAAGGCAGAACATCTGATTTTATTTTAGATTCTTTTGATGAATGTGTGCAAGAGCGTGTAAGGAGTATAATAACAAGAGATAATTTTGTGAAAGCATTATCTTTACCTAAAAGTGTGGGTGGTCTAGGTTTTTCATATTCAACTGCTTTAAAAATTTCTGATAGATTAGAAGTTTTGCTTTCAGCAAATTTATCTCAAGCAACAATATAACAAATAAAATGGAAAATAATAATCAAAGAAATAATTTAAATCCAAAAACAGAAAGAGCTCGTAATTTGAGGTTAAGAGACTTTATTAAGCTTTCTGTGCGTGCGTTTCGCGTAAGGCCAATGAGAACTTTTTTAACTGTTTTGGGAATGTCTGTGGGGATTGGTACTGTATTTTTTTTGATTTCTCTTGGGTATGGTCTTCAATATATTTTGCTTGGCAAATTAGCTCCAACTGAAGATTCTTTAATAAGTTTACAAGCATCTTATCCTGAGGAAGGTATAGTTATATCTCAAGATATAATAAATCAAATTAGTAGGATTAATGGAGTAGAGGAAGTTAGTCCTGTATATCAAGATGGAGGTGAAATAAATTATAATGGTTTTACTGGAGATATTATTATAAAGATAATTGATGATAAATATAATAGACTTTCTGGTTTTGTGCCAAATTATTATAATAAAAATAATAATGATTTAAATAAAGGTATTATAATTTCCAATACAGCCTTAAGGCTAATTGGTTTAGATGAAAATGAGAGTTCTTTGGGCAAGGAAATAGAAATTAAAACTATTTATTATAAAGATGGAAAAGAGAATATATCTTCTACAGCAAGACCTATTCCTGTAGTTGGTATAGTAGATGATGGTAGTCAATCTCCGTACATATTTATTCCTAATAACCTTATGAACAACTCTCCCGATTACTTTGGCTCAGTTTTCGTAAAAGCTAAAGATGATAATTCTCTTGAGGCATTGAGATCTGAATTAATAAATAAAGGTTTTATAATTTCTGCTAGAGTTGACACTGTAAGGCAAGCAAAAAAGATTACAGACGTGATAACAACTGTCCTTGGGATTTTTGGAGTAGCTGCTTTAATTGTATCTTCAATAGGTATGTTTAATACGATGTTAATTAGTTTTATGGAGAGAATATTTGAAGTGGGGATTATGAAATCTATTGGAGCTACAAGAATAGATATTTTAGGGCTTTTTCTTATGGAGTCTTTTATAATGGGTTTGTTGGGAGGAGTTGGTGGTATTGCCATGGGTTTGATTGGAGGATTTTTGGTAAATGCTGGTATGAATTTTTTAGCAAGTTATTTGGGTGGAAATCCTATTAATTTATTTATTTATTCTAGCAAGTTTATGATTTTTATAATTTTACTTTCAGGAGTTGTTGGTTTGCTTTCTGGATATTGGCCAGCTAGAAGAGCAGCTAAGCTTTCAGCTCGTGAAGCGTTTTTACGCAAATGAAGACAGATGATATTAATAATAAAAAAGCAATGAAAATATTAGCCATGGAAACTGATGATTTTTTTAAGATTTTTCTTCGAGATTCTTTTTTAGTATTTGCAAATAAAGAAACTTCTTTTACTTTTGCATCAAATATAAAAGATTTTTTTAAAGCTCTTGAAAATAATTTATTAGAAAAACCAGATATAATTTTTTTATGTTTATCTGCTCCACTTGATGATGGAGGTAAAATAAAAATGCTGTCTGGATTTGAGGTGTTGAAAAGTTTGAAGAGTAGTGATAATTATAAAAATATACCAGTTGTTATATTTTCAAAATATAATGAAAATAGTTTAAAGAGAAAAGCTAAAAAATTGGGAGCTAGTCAATATTTAGTTAAGGGGGAGTGTATGCCTAGAGATATTACTAATGCTGTAGAGAATATGGGTAATATGGGTGAAGTTGATTTCTTAGAAAAAAGGGAAAGTTTTTTCCAAAAGATTTTCAAGTGGAAATAAATAGTTATTAAATATATTATGAATAAAAAAATTTCTTGTATTTTATTTTTATTTTTTCTGATTATTTTTTCCCCAGTATTTGGGCACGCTGCTACTTTGTATTGGGTAGGTGATGATGGGGCAAATATGAATGTGGCAAGTAATTGGAAAATTTCCAATCCATCAAGTTGTGGTGGTGGTGATTCTGGATCTGCTCCAACCAACGCCGACACTATTATATTTGATGCAGATTGTGATAATGGAGCTACTTTTAATGCTAATATAACAGCTAGTACTGGAAGTATGATAATTTCATCTGGTTATACTGGTACAATCACAGGAAATAATAGTATTACATATGCAAATCCCATAACTCTTGAGGATAATATGCTGATTAATGTTGTTTCATCTAATACTTTTATTTTATCTGGAATTATTAATGATAATGCAAGTAGTTATTCAATTTCTAAAATTGGAATTGGTAATTTGAGATTAGCTGGTAATAATACTTTTGATGGAGGTGTTAATATTAAAGCTGGTTCAATGGCAATATATACAAGTGCAAATGCAGCAGGGACTGGTAGTATAACAATAGGAGATACTTCAGGAAGCGAGAGCGCCACGTTAATTGGCGGTGTAGGCGTGTCGATTGCTAATAATATTATAGTGCCATCTGGCAGTAGCGGAACATTGACTTTGGGTAATGGGCAAACAAACCAAACCCCTACTTTTTCAGGAACCATAAATTTAAGTAATAATTTAGTTATATCTACGGGAAGTACTACAACTGGTGCTAAAACTGTAACTGTTGGGAGTTCGATTATTGGAACTGGTAATTTAATTATTAATAATGATGGAGCTGGTGCCCTGCTTATATCAAAAAATACTGGAGATGGTATTAATATGGTAGGATCTATTACTAATTCTGGAGCTGGTATTGGGTCTGTGAATATTTCAGGTATTGTTGGATCTAATATTACAAGTATTGTTTAAAATTCAAGCACAAGCGTACTTACTCTTTCAAATGCTAGCAATACTTTTATTGGTGATGTGATGGTTTCTAACGGGGCTTTAAATATAACTCAAAATAATACCTTTGATGTACTTACAATTGCTGGTGACACAACTACAACAATTACTAATAATAAAACAATTAATTTAAGTAATTTAATTTCAACTGGCACAGCTGGTCATTTAGCAATAATACAATCTAGTTTAGCTGGATCAAATTTTATTTTTAGCACTTTATCTTTTGGCATAGCAACAGATTATCTTAGTATAAAAGATTCTAATCCTGCGCAGACTAATACTTGGTATGCTGGAACTAATTCTCAGCAAATTAGTAATACTGGAAATTGGTTGTTTGCAAATCCCCCAAATAGATATTGGGTAGGTGGCACTGGCGGTTGGTCAGATGCTACAAATCACTGGGCAGTATTTTCTAATGGTACGCCAAATGCATCTTATGCGCCAAATGCATCAACTCCAGTTTATCTTGATTCAAATTCTTGTACATCATCTTGTACAATAACACTTGGAGCAAATGTAGAAGCAAGTTCTTTTAGCTTAAATAATTCTAATGCAGTTATTTCTGGTTCTTATAATATTAGCATATCTGGCAATTTTATAAACACAGCAGGAACAATTTCTGAGCCTACTGTTATTTTGTCTGGTGTCACTCCTACTGTAAATTGTAATTCTACAATAAATAATATTACTTTTACTGCTCCACAAACAGCTACATTCACAAGTGGGCAAACTTGCACTATAAATGGAAACTTTACTGCTGTGGGGTCTGCAGGAAATTTAATTACAATACAATCTAATTCTCCTGGTAATGCTTTTACTTTATCTAAGCCATCGGGTACTGTTTCTGTAAGTTATTGTTCTATAAAAGATTCTCATGCACAAGGTGGAGCAGTATGGTCAGCTCCAACTAGAAATATGAATATTGATGTTTCAGGAAATTTGGGTTGGATTTTTAATTCTGCTCCTGAATTTGATGTATCTTTTGGTGCAAATGGTATTTTAGTGTCTCAACTTTCAGATACTGGTGATGCGCATTTTGGTTGGGCAAAAATTCAGTATAAAACATATGATATTGATACTTTTGATGGTTTGCCCCAAAATCAAGGATATATTACTCCATCTTTTTGGTACAAAAATGGTGACAATTGGACAAGTATTTCATCTCAATATTTAGCTTCTGGAGATCTTGATAGAAAAGTAGTTGGCGCAACTGCAGAGGGAGCAAATATTTATACAGCTTATTGGGACGTAAAATCACATATTCCAGAAAATTATTCTACTTCAATACAAATTAGAGTTGGATCAGATGATGGTGAATCTTCTAATCATCTAGGAACATCAGATAGTGCAAATTTTACTTTAGATACTAAAGCTCCTGTAATTGCAACTAAAACTTTAGATGCTAATTTAGATTTGCTAACAATTTCTGCAACTGACAATAATAATTTGTATTACAGGGTTTCTAATACAGAATTAGCTGTAGATGGCACAGGTGAACCTTCTTTTGTAAGCGTGGGAGCTGCTATTCTATCTGATGATATTCCTATAAATGTATCAACAGCAATTCCTACAGCTTATTTTCAAATTAAGGATTCTTTTGGTAATTTGCTATCTATTACAGTAATTGGGCCAAGTATTATAAATAATTTTGTTTTAAAAGATGCATCTAATGTTAGTGCTGGAGATTATAGAGAATTTATGTCTTGGTCTGCTTATGTGGATGCAGTTGGTTCAAATTTTGCAAGTTATAAAATCTATAAAGCAAGTGGAAATCCATTATCTGATTATTCTTTACTAACTACAATAGGATCCAAAACAACCAATTATTATACAGATACTGCTGTTACAGCTTCTACTCCATATTCTTATAAAGTAAAAGTTCTTGATACAGATGGTGATAGTTCTTCTTTTACTGTACCAATAGATGATGATGCTCCAGATGGACAAGGAGGTAATGATGTGACAGCTCCAATTATTAGTTCAGTTGCAGTTGCTAAAGTTTATGCAACTTGGGCGAGAATTACTTGGACAACTGATGAGCCTGCTACATCTGTGGTAAATTATGGAGATCAAGTTAAAATAGTTGATACTTATACTACCTCTCATGAAGTTGTGCTTACAGGATTGACTCCAGAAACAGAATATAATTTCTCAGTGCAATCAACAGATATTTCATCAAATAGCACAACAGATGATAATAATTCAATTAATTATAGTTTTACAACAGTTGCTGGTACAGTTATCTCTGATGTTGTAGTAAAATCTGTTTCCGATGTTTCTGCAACTATTGTTTGGAATACTTCAACTCAAACTAATTCCCATATTGTTTTTGCTTCTAGTGCTTCTTTGCTTGATACAAAAATTGCTACAGAAGTTTTGGCTGTTGGTAATAATAACAGGTTTTTTGCAAGCCTTTTTGATGCTGTTGATAAATATTTTTTAGGATTTTTCAAAATGATTTGGGCTTGGATTGAGAATTTAATGTCAGTTTTTGCAGAGGAATCAGAAGCTCAAGATGTTGGTAATGATACAATAATTACTACAGCATCTGGATCTGGTCTTTATGCGCACGAAGTAGCTATAACAAATCTTGTTGAAAGATCAACTTATTATTTTTATGTAAAATCAACAGATGCAGATGGTAATACTGCTATAGATAGCAATGGGGGAGGTTATTATAGTTTTACTACAACTTATGATACAGTAGCTCCTGTAATTTCTTCAATAAGCACCCCTGTAATTACCCCTACAAATGTAATAATTGTATGGACAACAGATGAATTGGCAGATGGTAAGATCTCTTATGGTACAGAATCTGGTAATTATACTAATACAACAAGCTTAGATACAGTACTAACAATAAATCACGTAGCTACTATTTCTGGTCTTGAATCTGGGAAAAAATACTATTTTATCATTCAATCTTCAGATGCAAATAATAACACTGCAACTTCTCAGGAGCAAGAAGTTACTACAACTAACTCTGGTCAAACAAATATTTATGGAATAATAATAGGCAATACTGGCGCTGGTGGAGGAGGTGGCTCAGGGAATGCTGATATATCTTTAGATACAACCCCTCCTGTTATTTCTGATATTGATGTGTTAAGCGATAATCCTTTTGGAGCTACAATTACTTTTACAACAAATGAGCCAACTATAGCATTTGTATCTTATGGTACAGATATAAATTATAGCAACACTGTAGCTGATGCTCAATATGGCAATTCTCATACTATAAAAATTAATAATTTAAAGATGGGTACAACATATCATTTATTGCCTTCAGCTCAAGATAGATCTGGCAATATAACTCAGTCTCAAGATGCTTTAATTACCACCAAATTCATTGCAGAAGCTATTAAAGAAATGGTTGTGTTTGAAGATGTATTAAAATTTCAAGAACAAATAGAGGGTTTAATACAATCAGTTCTTCCTTCTTTAGTTCCTCCAATGGTTGCTAATGTAAAAGTTTCTGAGATCACTGAAAGTTCTGCAAAAATAACTTGGAGAACTAATGTCCCGGCTTATGAAGGAATTGATTATGCTATTAAAGAATTTTTTGATCCTAATAAAGATAAGCCATATGATCAACAAGCTAGTCAAACTGAAAATAAATCAACAGATCACTCTTATGTGCTTGTTGGCCTACAACCATCTACTTCTTATCATTTTAGAGTGTCTTCTTATGTGCTTCCTGGTGTTATAGGTTATTCTGAAGATGGAATTTTTGCTACAAAAGCTAGTGCTTCTAAGATTGAGGCAAGTAAAATTGGCAATACAGAATTTCAGATCCAATGGATTACTTCTTCAAAAACAAGTTCTGTTGTAGAATATACCAATACCTTAACTGGTAGAAGGCAACAACAAGAAGATAAAAATCTTGTAGAAAATCATGTAATGAAAATAGAAAATTTAAATCCTGCAACAGAATATTCTATAAGAACTTTTGGATATGATACAGATAATAATCTGTTTGAAGGTGGGAATATAAAAGTAAAAACCACAAAAGATCTTAAAGTTCCAGAAATTTCTAATATAAGAATTAATAGTGCATTATTGCCAGGACAGAGCAATCTATTACAAACAGTAATTTCTTGGACTACAAATGAGCCATCTACTTCCCAAGTTTATTATGATGAAGGTGTAAGCAAGGGGGAGGATTTAGCAAAGAGCGTTAAGCAAGAAGGGCTTACAATGGAACATATTTTGATAGTACCTTCACTTAAACCTTCTACTGTCTATCGTTTTAGAATTATATCTGTAGATCAAGCTGGCAATACAGCTAGATCTCCTGTAAAAACTGTTTTGACTCCAGAAAAAGGAGAGAACGTAATAGATATTATTATCAAGAATTTGCAAGAATCATTTGGCTTTCTTAAAAATTTGAGCAAATAAAGACAAAGAGTATCGCAAAACGTTACGATGTAAGTGTCGTCCACGACTGCGGTTGGGGCTCCCTTAAAAGCTTGCTTGTTTTAAAGCAAGTTTTTTGTTAGAATAAAATAATTAGTTTGTAGGCAGTAGGTAGTAGCTGGTAGGGTTTTAAAATCCGTCACTATTTCCTACAAGCTACAAGCTACAAGCTAAATATGGAATGTCCAAATAAATGCAAAACAGAGCTTAAGAAAATAAATTTTCATAATGTAGAAGTTGATTATTGTGAAAATTGTTTAGGAATTTGGTTTGATAAAAATGAGTTACGTCTTGCTAAAGATGATAAAGACAAGCAATTGAATTGGGTTGATTTTGATATTTGGAGAGATAAGGGTAGGTTTGAATTTTCGCATAGTCAAAAAAAATGTCCAAATTGCCGTATTATTCTAGTGGAAACAAAATATGATAATTCAAAAGTTAAAATTGATTTCTGTAAGAATTGCCATGGGATTTGGCTTGATAGAGGAGAATTTAAACAAATAATTAATTATGTTAAGAGAAAGTCAGATTATGAAATTTTACATAGATATGTAAAAAATTTAGCAGTAGAAGGCTGGGAAGTGTTTTCTGGGCCTGAAAAATTCAGAGATGAATTAGAAGATTTTTTTATGTTGCTTAAATTATTTAATCATAAATTTGTTGTGCAGCATCCTTTGCTTAATGCTTGGATTGAAGCCCAACAAAAGTAATATAAAATAAAGCGGCCTGTTATTGCAAGCCGCATAATTGTCGATTTATTCACGGTTTATTCGCGATGGGTGAAGCGCCAGCATCGAAGGCAGAAAAATGCCTTCATTCCAACTCCAAAGGTCGTACGTGAACCGCATTGGCACTTTGCCCCTTCGTAGTTTAGGCTGGCGACAAAGATCACAATGACGATAAATGCCAAGATTGATGTTTTAAAAGACAACATTCCCGTGCAGGTGGCTAAAGTTATAACCACCAAAATAAAAAATAAGAACAGATTCATAAGTATACCTCCTGTAATAATATTATTCATTTTATAAATTTTGTCAACTCTTTGGTCGTCATATAAAAGTTTGTTATAATAAACAAACAACAGTCTTACAGTCTTGAGATTGTAAGATTGTCGTAGTAATATTAAAGTAAGGAAATATAATGGTGGATATTAAAGTAAATAACAACAAAGAAAAAACGCCGAAACAAATGGAACGGCATTTGAAGGGTTTGGCAAATCATTACAGGATTGCGATTTTACTTTTGATAGACCAAACTGAAAGTATAACTTTAGAAAAAATTATCGATACTCTTGAAGCTAATAAGAAAACAATGAGCGCACATACCAACAAACTTTTTTTAGCAGGATTAGTCAATAAAAAGTATCGGGGGAGATATGTAGAACACAGGCTTTCACCATATGGTAAAATGTTTGTAGATTTTTTAAAAGCATTTAAAAATATTTCATAAATTTGCGTATTAATTAATAAAACAACAGTCTTACAGTCTTAAGATTGTGAGATTGTATTAAGGTTTTCAGGTTTGAAAATTCAAATCACAAATTATTTTTCGGAATTTGAATTTTGAATTTTGAAATTTAAAAATATGTGGGGATTTATTATTTGGGGAATTATTATTGTGGTAGGTTTTTGGCTAGTTGCTAATTATAATGGTTTGGTAAAGTTAAGAATGCGAGCTAAAGAAGCTTGGAGTGATATTGATATTCAATTAAAAAGAAGATATGATTTAATACCTAATTTAATTGAAACAGTAAAAGGTTATGCAAGTCACGAAAGTAATGTATTTCAAAAAGTTACAGAAGCCAGAGTAAGAGCAATAGCTACTCAAGGAATGGCGCAAAAAGCACAAGCAGAAAATCAATTGTCAGAAGCTTTAAAAAGTTTGTTTGCAGTATCTGAAAGTTATCCGGACTTGAAAGCTTCAACAAACTTTTTGCAATTACAAACAGAATTAACAGATACAGAGGACAAAATTCAAGCTTCTCGCAGATTTTATAATGCCAATGTAAGAGATTTGAATATCCAAATTCAAGTATTTCCAACAAATTTAATTGCCAAACAATTAGGATTTTCAGAAATGGAATTATTTGAAGTAGCTGATGCCAAAGAGCGTGAAAACGTGTCTGTTGAGTTCTAATTATAAATGCTCGGTAAATTGACTTTTTCTTGCTTGGCAAAATGAACTTTTTTTTCCGTGGCTGAGCCACTGCGGTGTGCTCCAGCTTGCCCTGCTGGGCAACCTACAAAAAAAGTTCATTTTGCCTCGCTTATTATTTTTATGGCAACACTTTATACGCAAGCAGATTCAAATACGAGAAAAACTTGGGCTTTGCTCACAGGATTTTTTGTGTTTATTATACTTTTGGGCTGGTTGTTTGCATACTTATCAAATAATGATGCATTTATATTTTTCGCTGTAATTATAAGTTTCTTTATGAGTTTTGGAAGCTATTGGTGGTCTGATAAATTAGTTTTGGCAATGACTCGCGCAATACCTGTAGAGCATAATCAAAATCCAGAGCTTTATCATATTGTAGAAAATTTATGTATTACAGCAGGATTGCCTTTGCCTAAGATTTATATAATTCCTGAAATGCAGATGAATGCTTTTGCTACAGGTCGTGATAAAAATCATGCAGTAGTAGCTGTAACTCAAGGACTTTTACAAAGATTAGAAAAAAAAGAACTTGAAGGAGTAATTGCTCACGAGTTATCACATATTGGAAATAAAGATATGTTACTTCAAACAGTAGTTGTAATTTTAGTTGGAGTTGTTTCTATTATTTCAAATATGTTTTTTAGAATGTCAGCTTTTGGGGGGAGAAGTAGAGATGATGATAATAAAGGAAATTTAGGTGTAATTTTACTTATTGTTGGAGTTTTAGCTGCAATTTTAGCTCCAATAGCAGCTACTTTAATACAGCTGGCGATTTCTCGTAAACGTGAATTTTTAGCAGATGCTTCTGGTGCACTTCTTACAAGATATCCTGAGGGTTTGGCGAGTGCTTTAGAAAAAATTTCACAAGACGGTGTACCAATGAAAACTGCTAGTACAGCCACAAGTCATTTATTTATTTCAAATCCATTTAAAGGTAAGCAGTCTTTAAATTGGTTTACAAAATTATTTATGACCCATCCTCCTGTAGAAGAAAGAATAAAAGCATTAAGAGGCATGAAATAAAAAAGCCCTTTGTGGGCTTTGGCGGTGGTTGTGGCGGAGGAAGTGGGACTCGAACCCACGGGACCCGTGAAGGTCACGCCTTTCCAGGGCGTTGCAATAGCCACTATGCGACTCCTCCTAGCAATTATTTATAATATCAAGAAAAAGCTATTTAGTCCAGATAAAAAATAGTATTTTTATGAAAAAGCTTGTAATATTTTTAGGGATTCTTATTGTAATATCTCTTATAGCATTTGTTTTTAATGCTGTTTTTTTGAAAGAAAAATCAATTGCAAGTGGAGTTTTTTATATTAAAAGGGGAGAAAATGTTTTGCAAATTTCTGCTAATTTAAAGAATCAAGGATATATTACAAATCAATTAAGTTTTGTTTATCAAACAATAATATCTAGAAATTTTAAAAAACTAAAATCTGGTAAATATCAAATAAAGGAAGGTCAAAAATATAATGAATTAATAAATAAATTTTCTTTGGGACAAATTTTACCTTCAGAAATTTCTATAATTCCAGGCAAAACTATAAAAGATATAGCTAATGTTTTAAGTTCTGCATATCTTTTTAAAAGAGATGATTTTTTAAACAAAGCCTTGTATCCAGATAAAAATGTTTTAGATAAATTTGTATTTTTATCTGATAAACCAGAAGGCGAGGGCCTTGAGGGCTATTTATTTCCAGATAATTATTTAGTTGATTCATCGGGAAATATTGATGATTTACAAATTCAAATTTTGTCTAACTTTAATAATAAATTAACACAAGATTTAAGAGATGAAATTAAAGGGCAAAACAGGACAATTTTTGAGATTGTCACAATGGCTTCAATGCTGGAAAAAGAAGTTAAAAGTTATAAAGATAAACAAATTGTTTCTGGAATTTTATGGAAAAGAGCTGATAATCATTTGCCTTTGCAAGTAGATTCTACACTTTTATATTTTCAAACATCATTGCACCCTAGCGTGCTGGAAAAAGATGTAGATTCAGAATATAATACATATAAATATGCTGGACTTCCAAAAGGACCAATATGTAATCCTAGTTTAGAAAGTATTAAAGCTGCGATTTATTCTGAAAATACAGAGTATTGGTTTTATTTATCAGCACCAAGTGGTCAAACAATATATGCTAAAACTCTTGGCCAACATTTGATTAACAAAGCAAAATATCTAAGTAATTAATTTTTAAAAACATATGCAAGAAAATATGCAAAATCAAGAAGTAAATAATATTAATAATAGTAGTAGTTCTTTGGTGCAAGGACAGGCAACTTCACTTCGCTCTAAAGGTTTTACTATGCGAGGATTGCCTTGGGTAAAAATTATTATTGGAATTATGGTTTTTGCAGTAATAATTTTTGTTGCATATTTTTTTGTTTTAAGATTAAATGTTTTAAATTTAAATTATGGTGATGTGTATCGCTTAGTGCCTGAAAAAGTTTCGCAATCAGCTGTAATTAGAATTTCTTTACCAAGGGGTGTTGATAAAGAATTAGCTAAAAATAATATTACTTTTGAGCCCAAAATTGAAGGAAAATGGCTTGATGATAAAAAAACTTCTTGGTTTGGCTCAAAAGAAGTTCTAGCTGAAGTAGTTGGAGAAAAAGTAAATACAAATTTTATTTTCTTTAAACCAGATTCTACTTTAGCTTTAAATAGACATTATTCTGTAGCTGTAAACTTAGGTGAAGGAAAAGTTTTAACTAGTGATTTTCTATCAGTAGATAATCCACAAGTAATTTCAGTTTTCCCTAAAGATGATTCTGAGGCCTCAGAAGATTCAAAAATTACCATAGTCTTTAATCGCCCAATGGTGCCTGTTACTACATTAGAGCAATTAGAAAAACAAAATATACCAATTGAAATAACACCAAAAACAGAGGGTAAATTTAAATGGATAAGCACAAATACTTTGCAGTTTATTGCTAAAGATGGCTTAAGAGGTTCTACAAATTATAAAGTAAAAATAAAATCTGGTTTTGTTTCAATAGATGGTTTAAATGTATCTGATTTTGAAAGTAGTTTCCAAACAAGGAATTTAAGGTATTTAGATGGAGGCAATTATTCAGTAATTGAAAATCAAATTTATGATAAACCAGTAAGAATTTATTTTAATCAAGCAGTTGATTTATCTAAAACAAAAGGTGAGATAAAATTAACTGATAAGAAGACTAATAAAGAAGTTTCTTTTATTGCAGAATATGCAAAGCCAAGCAAAGAAGAGCAATTACAAAAGCCTCAATATAAAACAGGAGATGGTTTTGGTTATAAACAGAATTTTTTTGAATCAATGTATGCAGGAATACTTGATATTTTTAAGAGAACCACAACAGATGCAAGTCAAGATATAACTGCAATTGATATTTATCCTAAAAAAGATTTTTTTGGCAGGAATAAGATTTGGAATTTTAATAATTCATACACAATTACAATAAACAAAGCATATCCACAGAAAGGAGATATAATCTTAAATCAAGTAAAAAATATTGATTTTACAACAACTGATATAACAGCTCCATTGTCTTTTATTTCTAATAGAACAAATTATTCTGGCAAAGATTTATTTGACCCAGAAGGTGTTGTAGAAATAACTTTTTTTGAGCCTATAAATTTAGGAAGAAGCAGAATTGAAGCTGACAAAATGAAGGATATTGAATATGGGGAAAAATGTAGGAGTGGACAATATTATAATATGAATAGTTGTGAAAAAGTAGAAGATAGAACAAAAGTAAGAATTACTTTTAATAGTAATTTAATAAATCCTGGAGAAACAATAAATTTAAGGTTAAAAGAAATAATAAACGATTCAGGTATAAAAATTAATAAAGATGAGATGACACAAGCCTTTACTGTTTATAAGGATTTGCAAATAAGGCTTGGAGATTTGTCAGCAAGTTATAATAAAGATACGCATTATCTTAAAGGCTTTTATATTTGTTCAAATAATCCTCTGGCAATTCCCGAGAAAAAAGATTTGAAAAATGCAGTTAAAACAGATGTTGATTATCAGATAAATTATTTTAGTAGTTCATATTTAGAGTACAATAAAATCAACAACTTGCAGTGTAGGCCAGATGAGTTTTCAACTTGGGTAAGTGGGGGATTTATGCCAAACACAGATTATAAATTAAAACTTGATATTAATGATGTATTTGGTCAAAACGCTAAAAATGATGTATCTTTTTCTACAGGAGAAATGTCAACAGATTATGTTAGTATTTTCATGTTACAACAAGCTTATAGTATTGCCACTCCAGATAAAACAGTTTTAACTTTTGGAAGTATGAATATAGATTATGTAAATATTCAAATTTGTAAAACAAGTGCCTTGAAACTAAAACAGCTTTATAGTAAATATGATTTTGATGATTATGCATGTGATGATATTATTTCAAAAAAGATAGCATTGCCTAAAAGATATTGGATAAATAATTATTTTGATGTAGATATTTCAGATTATTTTCAAGAAGCTGTGGGAAATTATATTATTTCTTTAACCCACCCTTTGTATAAAGATTATCAAGGAAATCTGCGCGATTCTTTAACTTATGTTACTGTGACAAACTTAGCTGTTGCAGAGAAATCTATTACTCCTGCAATTGATTATTTGGGCACAGATCAAGAGTTTTTAACAGCAGAGCAAATACAAGGTTTAAAAAATATTTATTGGGTTACAGATATTAAAACTCAAAACCCAGTAGAGGGAGCTGTTATAAATTTTTACAGTAAAGCTGGTAATTTATTAGATTCTGCAGAAACAAACTCTGATGGTGTAGCTTTTTTGCCTCCAGCTACAGGTGTTGATTCAATTACAGCGAGCTTTGATCAAGATAGTACAATAATTATGCGAAATAGTGATAAATTTATTTGGTCAGAATCAGCTAGTAATTATAAAAAAGCATATATTTATACAGATAAACCTTTATATAGACCAGAACAAACAGTTCATATTAAAGGGATCTTGAGAATAGGATATGATGGTAATTATGAAATGTTTAATAATAGTTTGGTTCAAGTGAAATTATTTAATTCAAAAGGCAATGAGATTTTAGATAAAGAGCTTGGTCTTGATGAATTTGGTACATTTAATATTGATTTTAATTTAGACAAAGACTCAGCTTTGGGCACTTATAGAGTTTGCTTACAAAATAGTTATTTTAATTGTGCTAATTTTGATGTTTTGGAATATGTGCCAGCTTCTTTTCAAGTAAATACAAAATCAGATAAGCAAGAATATATTTCAAAAGATACAGTTAATATTAAAGTAAATGCTAATTATTATTTTGGAGCTCCAGTTAGCAACTCTCAAGTAGAATATACTTTAAGTAGTCAAAATTATTATTTTGATAAATATAAAGGAGATGATTGGTATAGTTTTGGTTTTTGGGATGATTATTATTATGAATTTAGATATTATTATGGTGATAGCTTTATTTCTAGAGGAAGCGGAACAACAAACAGTAGTGGAGAATTTAATGTTTCGCAGAAACTTGATTTGCAGGAGATGTTTAGAAATAATCAAAATTTTGGAAGCAAGATAATTGTTCTAGATACTACAGTAAGAAATAATTTGGGCCAAAGTGTATCAAGCCAGCAGTCTTTTATTGCTCATATGGGCCAATATTATATTGGAATAAAAACAGATCCTTATTTTGTTGGTAAAAATGAGGAGTTTAATTTAAAAGTTAAAACAGTTGATGTAAATGGAAATAATGTTAGTCAAAATGGCATTACAGCTGAAATTTTTAGAGTAAATTGGGAATATATAAAAAGGCAAGAAGTTGGTGGGGCATTTAATTATAAATGGGAGAAAAAAACAGAGTTATCTAAAAGTATAAATTTGAGTACAGATAATAATGGTTTTTGGAGTCAAAAAGTAAAACTTGATAAAGAGGGAGAATATGAGATTTTAGTATCAGGAACAGATAAGGCTGGAAATCAAATAAAATCAAAATATAATATTTATGTTTTTGGTCCTGGTTATTCAAGTTTTATGACAACAGATGATACAAATTTAGGTCTTAAAGCTAGTAAAACTAATCTTAAAGTTGGAGAAGAAGGTCAAATTATTATTGAATCTCCTTTTGCAAAATCAAAAGCTTTGATTTGTATTGAAAGAGGAAGAGTTTTTGATTATAAAATTGTAGATTTTGTTGGCAATATTCAAGAATATAAATTTAAAGTAGAAGAGCAATATGCGCCTAATATTTTTGTCTCTGTGTTATTGCAATCACAAGATCCTGCTATAAAATTTGGCACACAGGAATTTAAAATTGAAAGTGATAAATCAAAAATAAATTTTGATATAAAAACAGATAAGAAGTTTTATAGCCCTGGAGAAAATGTAAAAATGAATATAACTGCTACAGATAATAATGGCAAACCAATTGTTGCTCAAACTTCTGTTGCAGTAGTAGATCTGAGCGTGCTTGCGCTCAAGGGAAATCCTAAAAAAGATCCTTTAGTATTTTTCTATGATGGTTTTCCGCTTACAGTTTCTACTGCTTCAAATATTAAAAATGCTATTGTAAAAATTGAGCCAGTAGATAGAACTAAAGGAGGTGGCGCTGGATTAGATGCAGATGATTCAACAAATGCTAGAGGAGATTTTAGAGATACTGCTTTTTGGCAGGCAAATATTATTACAGATGAAAATGGTAGAGCTGAGATTTTTTTTAAGCTTCCAGATAATTTAACAACTTGGCAAGCAGAAGTTTTGGGCGTAACAAAAGATACTAAGCTTGGTGTAAATTATGCAGAATTTATGAGTAAAAAGGAATTAATGGCAGTTCCTTTAAAGCCAAGATTTATTATTCCTGGTGATGTATTTTATGTTGGAGCTCAAATATTTAATCAGTCAGAGAATAATAAAAATATAAGAGTTTCATTTAAAAGTGATACTTTGCAATTTTTAGAAAAAAATAAGGAAAAATCCATATCTATTGGTAAGAACCAATCACAGTCTGTATTTTTTGAAGTAAAAGCTCCACAGAATATTGGGAAAGGTTCTCATGTTTTTACAATCTCAGTTGATGATGGAAGCTTGAATGACTCAGTTGTGCAAACAATTCCAATTAGATCAAATTCAACTTATGAGGTTGTAGCTACAGCAGGTTATACGCAAGGAGATTTAGCAAGGGAAGTTATTTATATCCCATCAAATGTTGTTTTAGATAAGGGAGAATTAACCTTGAGAAGTTCAGCAACTTTAGCTGTATATTTATCTGATTCTTTAAATTATTTAATTGCTTATCCTTATGGATGCTCAGAACAAATTTCTAGTAGATTAAAGGCAATTGCTGTAATAAAGTCAGGTATGCAAATTCCAAATTTATCTGATAAATTAAAATTAGATGAAATTCAATATGAAGGTAAAGACTATACAATTGATCAGCTTGTGGAAGTTGGTTTGTCTAAGCTTTATAGTAATCAAAATAGTGATGGTGGATTTTCTTTGTGGGGGGATGGATATTCTAACTATTATACAACTTTAAGTGTTGTGGATTCGCTTAATTATTTAAGTAAAGCTAGATATCAAGTAAGTAAAAATTCAATTAATAAAGCAGTAGATTATCTTTTCAATTATTATAATCAATATAGAAGTGAATTAAGTGATGATGACATTATTTCTCTAGCTTTGATTTTAATGCAAACAGATAATTATTATCAAAATTCAAATTTAATCAATGAAATAAGTTCAATAATTAAAAACAATTCTCTTTTACAAGATAAATTAAGCTCTAAATCTTTGGCTCAATTAGGAATAATTGTGAACAGGAAAACATGGTTTGCTCCAGATGTGGTAACAAAAATAAATAAAATATTAGATAATAAAATAAATATTGATTCTAGGGGAGCATTTTTACAAGCAGATAGAAATAATTGGTATTATAATTTTTATGAATCAACAATTGCTGATACTGCTTTGTATTTAGATTCTTTAGCTGTAGGAAAGCGCGATACAGCAATAACAGATAAAGTGTTAAGGTGGCTTTTGAACTCTAGAGGAAAAGATGGAGCTTGGGGTTCTACTCAAAATACTTTAGCTGTTGTAAATGCTCTTGTAGATTATTTGAGCTGGAAGAAAGAAACAGATGCAGTTTATACGCTTGATACAAATTTAAATTCAAAGACAATTGATACATATAGCGTTAGTGCTTTGAATATTTTAGATCAAAATAAAAAATCTGTACCAATAACAGACTTTAAAATTGATGATTATAATTTCTTAGAGCTTTCTAAGAAAGGAAAGGGATCTTTGTATTATGATATGGATTTAAAATATTATCTTTCAGGTATTGTAGAGCCACGAGATGAAGGTTTTGCAATAACTAGACAATTTTATGCATTAGAAGATAAATCAGGATCTAAACCTTTGTCTGAAGCAAAACAAGGCCAATTAATTAGAGAACATTTAACTATTGTAGTTCCAGTAAATAGAAAGCATGTACAAATTGAAGATTATATTCCAGCTGGAATGGAGATTGTTGATATGAGTTTAGCTACAGAAGATAAGTCTTTAAGATTTAATGAAATTCAAGTCAAAGCTCCAGAAATTTATCCAGATTTTAAAGAGATTAGAGATGATAGAGCATATATTTATACAAATGAATTAAATTCTGGTGTATATGAATTTGATTATTATTTAAGAGCTTTGGTTCCCGGAAATTATCTTCAATTGCCTGCAATTGTTTCAGAAATGTACACTCCAGAAAACTTTGGCCGTACAGCAAGCTCTTACTTTAAGGTTGTAAAATAAAATGTACTAATATTGTTTGAGATTGTTTGCTAGAGGAGGCGGTTATTTGATAATCGCCTTTTTCTTTTGGCGTGAATTCTACTTTTGTACCGGTGCCAATAGTCTGCCAAGTTTTACTTTCTAAACTTTTTATTTTCCATATAACAGATTCTTTAGCTTGTAGAAAAAGTTTTGAATTTTGGTCAAATGCAAAAACATCATTATCGTGTGGATTTAAAATTAATTCATTGTCTTGATTTATAATAATATTTTGCGCATATTCAAAATTATCTTCAATTAATCCGTATTGTATATTATTAATATTTTTACCCGCCTTGTCGCGAGGCAGGAATTCTATAATATCTTTAAAATCAAATTTAGAATTTAAATTATAATTTGAAGCAAGCATTAATTGCATTATTTGATTCCATATTTTTCCTGCTCCAATTTGCCCAGAAACCCCATCAGTTGCAGAATTATCGGCATTTCCAACCCAAACAGCTACTAAAAAATCTGGAGTATATCCAACTATCCAGCTGTCTCTAAAATCAAGTGTGGTACCAGTTTTTAAAGCATAATTTTGGCTTTGTAAATTAAGATCGCTTTTAGCTCCAAATTGGTCAATGCTAGTTTTTCTATCAGATAATATTTTGTTTATTAATTCAACATAAGCTTTTTGAGAGACTTCTTTGTTTGTGTAAGGAAAATAAATTTCATTTAAATTTTTATCATCAAATAATTCTAATTCATTTAACATCCCTTGTTTTGGAAAAATAGAAGAATAATGTGCTAAATCAAGCAAACTCATTTCTAAAGAACCCAAAGCAATTCCAATTTGATATTGGCCAATTGCTTGTGGAGGAGTATAATTTAATTTTTTTATTAAAAAATTAGTAAAATTATCTAAGCCAACAAATTCCAATGCTTTAACCGCAAGAGTGTTAATACTATTTGAAAGACCATAATGAGCTGTTATTAAGCCCCTATATTTATTATCAGAATTTGTAGGATAAATAGAATATCCATCTTCTGTTGAATATTTATATTCTCTATCATCAATTAAGGTATAAGGCCTCATTCCTTTTTCAAATCCTAAAAGATATATAAAAGGCTTTACTGTAGATCCTATTTGTCTTGGAACTTGTGCCATATTTATTTGATATCCGTCAGAGTTGGAAGATGGGTCGGGAGATCCAATCATAGAAAGTATTTGATTGCTAGGCAGTGATAAAACAATTACAGATGCGTTTTTTGCTTTTTTAGTTTTTAAAATTTCTATATTTTGCAAAACTATTTCTCTAATTTTATTGTTTAATTCATTATCAATAGAAATTTTTATATCTTTTGTAATGTTACTTTTTAAATATGAAGTTAATTCTAAAATAGGTTTATTAGAATCCAAAAAATTTGATAAATTTTTTTGATAGTCTTTTGACGGGTTTGAATTTGTGGGGCTGTTTATGGTAAGTAAAAGTTGATTAATTTGTTCTGGCGTTAAATTTTCGGGATTTGAATTAAAATATCCATAACTTGCTGATTTTAAGCCTTGTAATTGATTACCAAAATATACAGAATTAATATACATTTGCAATATTTTTTCTTTGCTGTTAAATGTTTCTAAAGCTAATGTGTAAAAAGCTTCTTTAAATTTATTACTTAAAGTCCTTTGATTTTCTTTAGACAAAATTGTTTTTGCTAATTGTTGAGTAATGGTACTAGAACCTTGTCTTTGCGAAAGTCCAATTTTATTTAAGGCTACCTGTGATATTCCCAAAAAATTAAAACCAAAATGCCAATAGAAATATTTATCTTCTTTTTGTAAAAGTGCATTTTTAAAATTATCAGGCACAGAGTCTAAATATGGGGCATAATTTCCCTTAGTATTTTTTTGCGAGAAAATAATATTATTATTTCTATCAATTATTGAGAAAGATTGATTTGCTTGATATATTGTTTGCATTTGTGAATTTAAAAATCCCAAAACAAAAATCCCCACTAGAAGTAGTAGTCCCAAAATACCAAATGCAATTTTGAAATTTATTTTCATTTAACTTTCAAATTCATTTAATCATAATATCATATGCAAGCGCAAAAAAACAACCGATATTTCGGCTTTTAGAAAAATTGAAGGGGCTAAGCAAATTGCTGTCGCCCCTTTATGAAAAATGGATACGAAAGAGCAGATCAATGGCCTCTTGGTTTTTGTGAGAAGTTACGGCCATCTTCTCAACCTGTTTATATTCTACCCAAACAGGAAAATGGCTTATGACAATCAATCTTTGATTGTCAAAAATCCAATCCGACGCTTCCATGCGTCGTGGGAGTTCAACGACTCCCATGGCCACTTTAACGCCACCCAAGTGGTGTTTTCCTCGCAGTATCCTGCGAGGATTGGGATGAACCGCGTGATGCGGAACAATCCGATGGCCACCGGTCGCCCTTCTTTCCCAATGTATTTGAACGAAGGAACGAATGCCTGGGTCACGATTTTCTTCATCATGGCAATCCTCCTATGGAAATAGTAGAGAGAACGGCTTGCCACAACCGTGCCCTCAAAACCGGAAATTCACTATATTTTAATTATAGCATAATCAAGCAAGCTTGTCAAGTAGGCAAGCTCAAAATAAAGAGTTATAATACATCTATATAAAAATTAAAAATTAATTTTTTATGGATACAAATAAATTAGAACAAATTGCAAAATTGTTGGTGGCCCCTGGTAAGGGGATTTTGGCAGCTGATGAGAGTTTGAGTACAATTGAAAAACGTTTTATATTATTAGGAATAGAAAATACAGAAGAAAATCGTAGAGTTTATAGACAAATGCTTTTTACAACACCTGCAATTGAAGAGTATATAAGTGGAGTAATTTTATTTGAAGAAACTTTATATCAGACTCTTCATGGCGCTGAAGGTGAGAAAACAATTTTGTTCCCAGATTTTTTAATTGGTAGAAAGATTATTCCGGGAATTAAAGTGGATCAAGGCTTACAAGATTTTGAAGGAAGTGAGGTAGAGAAAATAACAAAAGGCATTGAGACTTTGCAGGAAAGATTAATTGATTATGCAAAATCTGGAGCTAAATTTACCAAATGGCGAGCTGTTTTTACAATTAAAGATGAAGCAATGCCAACAGATGCTTGTATTTTAGAAAATGCAAAACTTCTAGCAAAATATGCTTTATTCGCCCAAGAGGTAGGTTTGGTGCCAATAGTTGAGCCAGAAGTTTTAGTGGAAGGAAGTCACACAATTGATAAATGTAAAGAAGTTACAGAGAGAGTTTTAAAGGTTGTTTTTGAAGAGTTAAAGGAAAAAGAAATATATTTTCCAGGAATGATTTTAAAACCAAATATGATTTTACCTGGTAAAGATTGTATTGATCAATCAAATTCTAAAGAAGTAGCAGAAAAAACTTTAGAAGTTTTAGAAAGATGTGTACCAGATGAAGTGGCAGGAATTGTATTTTTATCTGGTGGGCAGAGCGATGAAGATGCAACTTTAAATTTAAATGAAATTGTAAAATTAGCACAAAAAAGTGGAAAGAACCTTTGGCCAATTACTTTTTCCTATGGAAGAGATTTGCAAGATAGTCCTATAAAAGTTTGGCAAGGCAAAGAAGAAAATATTTTATTAGCAAGAAGTGAATTTTATAAAAAAGCCAAAGAAAATAGCTTAGCCTCTCAAGGAAAATATTTAAATTAAATATAAATTACTTTGATTTTATCTAAAAAAGCAACAATTTTGTTTACAGTTTTTGTAGATATTTTGGGACTGGGAATTGTAATTCCCATTTTGCCTTTTTATGTGCGAAGTTTTGGAGTTTCTGATTTTGGTATTACAATGTTATTTTCTATTTTTGCTTTGTGTTCTTTTATTTCTGCTCCATTTCTGGGAGCTTTATCAGATAGAATCGGAAGGCGACCTGTATTAATAATAAGTATAGCTAGCACTGCTTTTGGTTGGGTTATTTTTGCTTTAGCTAAAAGTCCTATTTTTCTATTTTTAGGAAGAATAATTGATGGATCTGCTGCTGGAAATTTTTCTACAGCACAAAGTTATTTATCAGATTTATCTAAAACTGATAAAGAAAGAACAGCTAATTTGGGTTTGATTGGAGCTATGTTTGGAATTGGTTTTATAATTGGCCCAATGCTTGGCGGTTTACTTGGTGGCATAAATCACACTTTGCCTTTTTGGACTGTAGCAGTTTTAGCTACAATCAATACAATTTTAGCATATTTTAATTTGCCTGAAACTCATTTTCCCAAAAAATTTAAAAATAGCAAATTACAGATAAATCCATTTAAGCCAATATTAAAGGCTATTTTTGATAAAATACTTTTGCCTGGATATATAGTCTGGTTTTTGTTTAGTTTGGCTGTATCAGCACAGCAAGCAGTTTTTGCAATTTATTTATTGCGCGCCTTTAATTATGGAGAATTTGCTGTAGGAATAATTTTAACTATAATGGGAGTTGTGATTGCAATTAATCAAGGTTTTTTGCTTAAAAAGTTTTGGATTAAGAATTTTAAAGAACCTGATTTGGAAATATATTTATTTTTATTTTTTGGTTTGGGATTTTTATTAATATCTTTTTCAAATTTTGTTTTGTTTATAATTGGAATTATTTTAACAACTTTTGGGCAATCAGTTTTACGGGTGGTAATGACAAGCCAAATGGTTTCAAAAGCAGGGTATAAAAGGGGAGAGGTGCTGGGGGTTATGAATTCTGTAATGTCTTTAGGTATGATTATGGGGCCATTTTTAGGAGGAATTTTAATTGTCTATAATATAGGAGCACCTTTTGTGCTAGCATTTTTATTATGCTTAATTAGTTTTGTGATTTTGTTTATAAATAATAAGAAATCACAAAAAATCATAGATAATAACCCACCTGTTAATTTCCCAATTTAAAATTTAAGTAATTTAATGGCAAAAATCCCCATTAGGGGATTTTTGATTAATAAATTTTATTTGACCTTAACTTTTACCTTGGCCAAAGATTTCTTCTCTAGTTTTGGTAATGTGATTTTTAAGATTCCTTTATCATATTCAGCATCAATGGAATCTTCTTTAACTGCAGTAGGAAGTCTTATTATTCTTTCAAAAGACCCAGATCTAATTTCTTTTTTCCAGTAACCCTTGCCTTTGTCTTCAGTTTTTTCTTCTACATGGCCTGCAACCTTTAAAATCCCATCTTCAACAGAAACATCAATTTTCTCCGGGTCAAAATTAGGGATGCTTACTTCAGCTACAACATCTTTATCTGTTTCGTAAACATCTATTGCCGGTTTGGAAATTTCTGATCTTGGGAAGACAGGCATAAGCCAGTTGTCATTGTCAAATGGATCTTCCTGGTCAAAAAATGATTTAAAAGGTATAAGTGACATAAATTTTAATTTAAAGTTTAAAATTATATTTTTCCTGTCAACCGACAGGTAGGCGACCTTTATTTTCCTATATATTATATACGCAAAACAAATAAAAATTTTTTAAATATTTGAATTTTAACCACAAATTTACAACTACCTTGTTAGTACGATCGTATTGACAAGGTAGTTGGGTGGTAATAAAATTAAATTATGCAAAGAAGATATGGAGAAATTACAAAAGATATTTTATTGACAATGGCTACTGCTGGAATAATAACTGTGGCTGTAACTATGTCGCCCAATTTGTTATACAATATTACTAAAGAAATTATTAAAATTAAAAAGAAAGATTGGGTGCGTAAAAATGTCGATGCCGGGAGGTTGTCAAGATCTTTAATTGGTTTAAATAAAAATAAAATAATAATTTTAAAAGAGAATAATGGAAAATTTATTGTAGAGCTTACAGAACGAGGTAAAAAAATTGTAAAAGAAATGCAGTATGAGGATATGAAAATAGAAAAACCGAATAAATGGGATAAAAAATGGAGAATAATAATTTTTGATATTCCAGAAGGACGAAGAAGAATGGCGCGCGATGCTTTACGAGATAAACTTAAAAAATTAGGGTTTTATTTAATACAAAAAAGTGTTTGGGTATATCCATATCCTTGTGAAAAGGAAATTCAGTTCTTATGTGAAATGTTTGAAATAAACCCTTATGTAAATATTATAACTGCAGATAAAATATATAATGATGACATTGCAAGAGAATATTTTAGATTATCTTAATTAAGTTATTTAAATTTTTTATATTTAACACAACTACCCAGTTATCACGATCGTACCGACAAGGTAGTTGTATAGGGATAGAATAAAAAAAGAGCGGTTTGTGTTCCCGCTCTAGTGGTTCCATTGGATGGAAATTACTTAATCCTTTTGAGATGACAAAGTTCTTTTCGGAACTCTTTTCGAAGAGAAGTAAATTCCAAAAGAAGCTCGTCAATCTCTGAGGCGGTTGCTAAGAGTTGCGATTTTCTTGGGTTGCGTAGCAACTTCACAGCCCAAGAACAAGCTTGAACCATGCGTCGCAAATCAGAAATTTCTGTTGTAACGCATTTTCCACTTAACATTTGCCTTCTCCTTTTGGGAGGTAGTGTCGGGTTGAGCCAAAGTATGTTATATTAATATTGTCAAGAGTTGCGGGGATTTTGCTATTAAGGTAAAATTAAATATTATAATTAATATATAAAAATATGAAAGGATTTAATGCAAATATAGAGCGAGAAACTTTAGAAAATAATAATTTTAGGAAAGTGCTTTATACAGGTAAGCATAGTCAATTAGTGCTTATGAGCTTAAAGTCAAAAGAGGAAATTGGTATGGAAGTGCATAATGAAAATGATCAATTTTTTAGATTTGAGCAAGGTCAAGGCAAAGTTATAATAGATGGCAATGAGTATGTAGTTCAAGATGGTTCTGTTATTGTTGTGCCTTCTGGAGCAGAGCATAATGTGATAAATACCTCTGAAACAGGAGATTTAAAACTTTATACAATTTACAGCCCAGCACATCACAAAGATCAAATTGTGCGTATTACTAAAGAAGAGGCAATAGCAAATGAAGCAGAATTTGATGGCCAAACAACTGAGTAATTAATTTTTGCTTGGCAGTAATTTTTACTCGAAAACAAATTTTAGTCGGCACCGGTGTTGAAATTTTCCAGCGAAAATTTCACACCTCATTCTCGGCAATTTTTCTCGCTTTGCGAGACCATGCAAAAATTGCCTCCGAAGGTGCCTTTAAAATTTATTTTCTCGTAAATTATTGCTTTGTATATTTATATGGAAGAACTAAACATAAAAAAGTTTGAGTTATCTGACAGAGTTTTTATACTGTCAGGAGTATTGGTTTTAGCTGTAATAGTTTTAATTGTGGGGAGTTTGATGTATCAATTTCAATCTTTACCTCAAAATATTGACCAAGATTTATCAGTATCAGGTACTGGAAAAGTTTATATTAAACCAGATATTGCTTTAGTATCTTTGGGTGTTAAGACGCAAGCTTTAAAAAGCCAAGATGCAGTAAATCAGAATAATGAAAAAATGACAGCTATTACAAAAGCTGTAAAAGATTTAGGTGTTGAAGATAAAGATATTCAAACTACAAATTATAATTTAAGTCCAGTTTATGATTGGACAGAATCAGGAAGAATATTTAAAGGTTATAGTTTAGATCAGGCAATTTCTGTAAAAATTAGGAATTTTGATAAAATAAATGATATTTTAGACAAAGCCACTTCTGCTGGAGCAAATACAGTAGGGGATTTACAATTTACAATTGATGACAGAGAAAAAGCTTTGTCAGAAGCAAGAACAAAAGCTATTAGCGAGGCTAAGGTTAAAGCACAAAATTTAGCTCGTGAATCTGGTTTAAGATTAGTAAAGTTGGTTAATGTATATGAATCTAATGGTTATTATCCTCAGCCAATGTATGGAATGGGTGATTCAGCTATGGCAAAAGAAGTTTCCAGCGTAGCTCCAAGTATTCAAACTGGCCAAATGGAAGTAAGTGCAACTGTTAACTTAATTTATAAAATAAAATAATGGAAGATTGTATATTTTGCAAAATTATAAAAGGAGAGATTCCTTGTGCTAAAATTTGGGAAGATGAAAATTTTCTAGCTATTTTAGATGCTTTCCCAAATACTAAAGGAATGACGCTTGTAATGCCTAAAAATCATCATGATTCTTATATATTTTCCATGTCAGATGATACATATCAAAAATTTTTCTTAGCTGTTAAAAATGTATCTTTGTTATTAGAAAAAGCATTGGATGTGAAAAGAGTTGCAGTGGTTGTTGAGGGCTTGGGTGTAAATCATGCTCATATAAAGCTTTATCCAATTTATGGATTAGAGAAAGAATTTGAGGAAACTTGGGCTAAAGATAGAATTTATTTTGAAAGATACGAAGGTTATATTTCTACTCAACTTGGGCCACAGGCCAATAGGGAAGAGTTAAATAAATTAGCAGAAGAAATAAGGAAAAAGATTTAGAAAAAATAGAAATAGGGCAGAGAGCCCTATTTTTTTGTGTATTTTGTCAATAGTTGACATGTCAGAAAAGTAGTGGTAAAGTCTTGACAAGGATTGATGAATATGCTATAATTAGGAATTACCCTGAGAAATGGGGTTTTTAATTATATGAATACAATTTATAAATTAGCTTTGGCTTTAAGAAGCGTTATTTTTAGCAAAAAGTGTGTTAGTATAATGATTTCATTGTCTTTAATATGCTTGATTGCTTTTGGAGAAATTATTCCAATTAAGGCAAATGCAATATCTATAGGCATTCCTATGTCTGTAGTGAATTCTTTGTCTATTGTAAAAAATGGCAAGTTAACTGTTTGCAAAATTGATTCTAGTGATTATGAAGTTGTAAAGAAAGTAAAGATGACAATAACTGCTTATACAAGTACCCCAGATCAAACCGATGATTCACCATTTATAACAGCTTCTAATAAGCAAGTAGCAGATGGTATAATTGCAAACAATATGTTGCCATTTGGTACAAAAGTAAGAATACCTGAGCTTTATGGGGACAAAGTATTTGTGGTTGAAGATAGAATGCATTCAAGAAAGGGGTTGTATCATGCTGATATTTGGATGGAAGATTTACAAGATGCTAAAAATTTTGGAGCCAAAACAGCATATATTGAAGTTATAGAAAGTTAAAAAATAAAATAAAAATACTTCGCTAAAAACGAAGTATTTTTTTTGGTTATATTGTCTTTTATTTATAAAATAGTATAATGAAATAATTATATAAATAAAGATTAAAAACATGAATATAAGAAATAAAATTTCAAAATTAATTATAAATTTAGGGGAGAGAATTGGGGGTATAGAATCTAGCAGAAAGTATAATAATAAGAAAGGTTCCCACCCCTTCAAATACCTCTCAGCTATTTTAATCTCCATAATGTTTGTAGCTTCAATAGTCTCTATTGTGCTTGCTAACTCTCCTGCCACAATTACAGATAACTTTACAGATACAAGCAAAATAGCCTCAAGTGCCAATATTACAGTATCTGGTGGCGTAGTATCTTTATCTACCACAAGCACATGGACTTGTGGAGATAATATAGTTGACCAAAGAGATAATAAAATTTACACCACAGTACTAATAGGCACTCAATGTTGGATGGCTCAAAATATGAACATAGGTACAAAAACAGCAGGAGCAAACACTCAAGGCACAGATTGCCCTTCAGCTGTAGCAATAGAAAAGTATTGCTATTCAGATAATGAAGCAAATTGCACTACATATGGTGGCCTTTATCAATGGAACCAAATGATGTGTGGTAGTACCACAGAAGGAATTCAAGGTATTTGCCCAACAGACTGGCACATTCCCACAGATGCAGAACAATACACTTTAGAGAATTATCTTAAAGATAATGGTCAAACTTGTGATGCTAGCAGAAGCAGTGCATATGATTGCGCCACAGCAGGCACAAAATTAAAATCAGGAGGCACTTCCAATTTCAACGGTCTTTTAGCAGGCTACCGCAGTACTGATGGTTCGTTCAGTTATCTTTCTAGTTACACGCTCCTTTGGTCTTCTACTCAGTCAGGTACATCTGCATGGTATCGCAATCTGCATTCAGGTAATACTACTGTCACTCGTAATCTGGACGGTAAGGCTTACGGGTTTTCGGTGCGTTGCCTCAAGAACTAGGTGAATTATCAATTTTCAATTATCAAGTATTGTTGAATATAGGTAAAAATTATGGTAAAATTAGTATATAGAATAAAAATATATGAAATTCAGACAAAGTCTATTTTGGGACACAGATCCCAAAAAAATAAATCCAAAACAAAAAGCTAAATATGTAATTGAGCGCATTTTAGATCATGGTAATGACCAAGAGGTAAGGTGGCTTTATAGTTTTTATAATAAAAAATTGCTAAAAAATATTGTTCTAAGATCGCGCATATTAATGCCTGAAATAAAAAGTTTATGGACAGCGATATTAAGAGAAAAATAAATTCTAATTTAAAAATTTTACCTCGGGCAACAAGAGATGCTTTTTTGTTTTTGTCTGAGCAAAAATGGATTTCAGAAAATGGTTGGTATTTGGCTGGTGGAACTGCACTTGCTTTACAGACTGGTCATAGAGTTTCAGTTGATTTAGATTTTTTCACAACTCAAAAAGATTTTGATAATAACAATGATGTTTTGACTAACTTTTTGGGAAACAAAAACTGGTCTCCTTATATAAATAAAAAAAATACAGTTTACGGAACCTTGTATAGAGCCAAAATGAGTTTTATTGCTTACCCATTTTTTGTGCCAAAAGAAAAAGTTGTTGAATATGGTTTTATAAAAATTTTAGATATAAAAGATATCGCGATAATGAAAATAATTGCTATTTCTCAGCGTGGAACTAAGAGAGATTTTTTTGATTTATACTGGTTGGTGAAAAATGTTGATTCCTTAGAGAGTTTTGTTAGAAAATTAAAAATACAATACCCGGATATTGCTCATAATTATCATCATATTATTGCGGCATTGCATTACTTTAAAGATGCTGAACAAGACGAGGACCCAAAAATTAATTTTGATGTTAGTTGGAATGAAGTTAAAAAATTTTTCAAAAAAGAAGTTATTTCTGGTTTGGT
>CAINWR010000004.1 GCA_903854535.1 Candidatus Staskawiczbacteria bacterium
AATTATATAATAAAAGTATCTTGAATTTTTATCTTGTAGCTAGAAAATTTTAATTATAGCTACCAGTTTATATGTTCTTGATATTATAAAAAAATGACAAGTACAGAAATTAAAAAATATATTGCCGAAGCAGTTGGAGCAATGGCTCTTACTCTTATTGTAATTATTTCATTAGCTGGAGAATTCTCAGTTTCTACACCAGTTTTAGCTGGTTTAACTTTGACTTTGTTTTTCTACACAATAGGTCATCTTTCTGGAACTCATATTAACCCTGCTATTACAATTGGAGCTTGGTCAATTAAAAAGATTTCTAATAAAGATGCAATTGCTTATATAGTTGCTCAATTTTTTGGTTCAGCTATTGCTATAATAACAGCTACAGCTTGCAGTATTGAATTTACAAAATTAACATTATCAAATAATTCATTAGTAATTGGATTTGCTGAATTATTGGGAACAGCATTTTTTGCTTTTGGCGTAGCTTCTGCTCTTTACAGCAGAACCCCAAAAGATATTGCAGGAATGATTATCGGATTTTCATTATTTTTTGGTATTGCAATTTCTACTTTATTGGGAGCTAATGGAATTATAAATCCAGCAGTTGCTTTTGGAGTTAAGTCTTTCGATTTAATATATGTTTTAGCCCCAGTTTTGGGAGCAGTGGCTGGAATGCAAGCATATAAATATCTTTCCGAATAATCATAGAGTAAAAAAGTCAAGAATAAGACACTTGGCTTTTTTATTGTCAAGATTGTGGGACTAATTTATATCTGTTAAAATATAAAATTAGCATAAATATACAATAAATTTAAATTAAAAAATTATGTCAAGATTTACAATTTTAGAATCAACTAAACATATTGGGGAAAAAATTAAAGTTTCAGGATGGGCAGATACTGTAAGAGCTCATGGTAAAATTTTATTTATTGATTTAAGAGATAGGAGTGGATTTTTGCAATTAGTTTTTATTCCAAGCAATAAAGAAGTTTATGAATTAGCTAATCAAATAAGATCAGAGTGGGTGATTGAAGTAGAAGGTCAAATAGTAAAAAGACCAGATAATATGATAAACCCCAAAATGGAAACAGGTACAGTAGAAATGACTGTAGAGAACTTAATTGTTTTAAATAAATCTGAAACTTTGCCTTTGTCTATTTCTGATGATGGTATGAATATTGGTGAGGAAATAAGAATGAAATATCGCTATTTAGATTTGCGAAGACAAAGAATGAAAAATAATCTTATTATGCGACATAAAGTTGCACAATTTGCAAGAAATTTTTTATCTCAAGATGGATTTATAGAGATAGAAACACCGACTCTCACAAAATCAACTCCCGAAGGTTCGCGTGATTTTATTGTGCCATCTAGATTGCAAAATGGAAAATTTTATGCACTTCCACAATCCCCACAACAATTTAAACAACTTTTAATGGTAGCTGGAATGGAAAAATATTTTCAACTTGCAAGATGTTTGCGTGATGAAGATCCAAGAGGTGATAGGCAGACAGAGCACACACAGATAGATATTGAAATGAGTTTTGTAGAACAAAACGATGTTATGGAATTGTATGAAAGATTTTTAATAAAATTAGTAGAAAATTTATTTCCAGAAAAAAGAATTCAGCAAATACCTTTTCCAAGAATGACTTATAAAGAAGCAATGGAAAAATATAATTCTGATAAACCTGATATAAGAAATGATAAAACAGATAAAAATCTTTTAGCTTTTTGTTGGGTAATTGATTTTCCATTTTTTGAAAAAGATGATCAAGGAGGCTGGACGTTTACTCATAATCCATTTTCAGCTCCAAAGCAAGAATTTATGCAAGATTTATTAAGCAAGAGAAATATAGAAAATATTTTGACTACGCAATATGATATTGTTTTAAATGGTTGGGAAGCTGGAGGAGGGTCAATCAGGAATCATACTTCAGAAGCTCTTAAAAAAGTTTTTGAAATAATGGGTTATAAAGAAGATAAAATTCAAGAAGAGTTTGGGCATATGCTTGAAGCTTTTAATTATGGAGCACCACCACATGGTGGAATTGGATCAGGTATTGATAGGTTGATTGCTTTATTATTAGGTGAGCCAAATATTAGAGAAGTAATTGCCTTCCCAAAAACTGGTGATGGTAGAGATCTAATGATGCAAGCTCCAAGTGAAGTGTCTTTACAACAATTGCAGGAACTGGGCATAGAAATTTCCAAAAAAGATGAAAAGAAAAAAATAGAAAAGAAAATTATTAAAAATATAAAGAAAAAAAAATAAATGGATTATAAGAAATTTTTTGATAATTTTGTGTTGTTTTTTGCTCTTTTGTGTATGGCTGGATTTTTTTGGTTATTTACTCAGATGTTTTCTGGTAATATGGAAAAGCTTGTTTTAAAAATATCAGGCTTTACGGATTTCAGTCAAAGCAATCTATCTATTAGTATAAATAGTTTTGACATAGATGCTAAATCTGCTTATTTTGTTTTGGAAAATGATTTAAGTGAAAAGATTTTGTTTACAAAAAAAGAAAATTTATTAATGCCTATCGCAAGTTTGACTAAATTGATGTCAGCAATAATAGTTATAGATAATATTGAGTTTGATGACAGTATTATAATTAATAAAGATATTGAAGATTGGCAAGAAATAAAAACAATAAAAATTGGTGAAGAGTTTACTGTAGAGAATTTATTAAAATTATCTTTAATAGAATCAAACAATTCAGCAATAATTGCTTTGGCAAAAAATATGACTCAAGAAAAGTTTGTAGAATTAATGAATGCTAAAGCAAAAGAAATTGGCATGCAAAATACGAAATTTTTCAATGAAACTGGTTTAGGTCTTAAGGATAGAGATAGCAATGTTTCAACTGCTAAGGATTTGGCAATATTATCAAAATATATTCTTTTGAATTATCCTGAAATATTTGATATAACAAAAGAAAAAGAATTTTTATTGTGCGACATAAATAATACAAATTGTCGTATTGTAAAAAATACAAATAAATTGTTAGATGATAGTAATCTGGGTAATAGAATTTTAGGTGGAAAAACTGGAGAAACTAAGATTGCTGGTGGTTGTTTGATTTTGTTATTAAGGTCTAATATTGATGGTGAATATTATATTAGTATTATTTTAAATT
>CAINWR010000005.1 GCA_903854535.1 Candidatus Staskawiczbacteria bacterium
GTTTCTGTATTTTACTGTGTATGTGTATTCTTTGTCATAGTTGAGATTTGTTTCTTGCCATGTGTTTGTTTGTATCCAGCCTGAGTTGTTGCCAGTTGAGCTTTCGAAGTAATAACCTGATTGACCTGCAGTGTGATTAGGGAATGTGTCTACTGTGAGTGATATGGTGTTTAGGTTGGCGGTGGCTGTGAGGTTGCTTGGGGTTGGGGCTGGTGCATATTGTTGAACTGCAAATGATAGTTCATTGTTTGATGAGTTCATGTTGTTGTATTCAAATTTAATCCATTCTGCTGTGCGGGCGGTAGAGGAAATACGGGTTTCGTCTAAAAGACCATTAAAATATGTTGATGAACTATTGTTATAAACTATCCATAATGACCCAAGAAAAGGGCTCATTGTTAATGAACCCCCACCAGAACTAACATTATTATAAGTGATGCTCTGTGCTTCTCCATTAACATACAAATCAATATCATTTGTTGCATAATTATTAATAACTCCTGTTACATAAAACCATATTTCTTGACTAATAATAGCTCCTGTAGCTGCACCTATACGTCGATACATATTCTGCGTATGAGAAAGATACATCTGAACAGCATTGTTAACAACCCGCAAAGTCAAAAGACTATAATCTCCGCCGGTACATAAGCTATTAAGATCACCACAAAATCCTAATATTGTTCCAGTTGAAGAATTCATTTTAATCCAAGAAGAGATTGTTACACTATTGCTTATTGTTAAATTGCTTAATCCAACAGAACTACTTATTCCATCAAAATTTCCCGCTCCACCAATTTTTCCTGTTGCAGCTATTGTTCCATGATTTGTTCCATCATTGTTATTGCTTGTTGCGTCTAAAGGATTTATTGGATCATTTAAGTGATATACTCCTTTAAAGTTTGAATCCCACACATTAGTTGCATCTTGTCCATCTTCTGCATCTGATTTGCCATAGTACATATATATGTCTGTGTTGGTTGTTGCTGAAATACTTGGGACTTTGACCCAGATTACTGCTGTGACTTGACTTCCATTTCCACCTTGCCAACTTTCACGTTCATAGCTTAAGAGTGTGGTGCCATCTTGTGTGGTAAATCTAATATCATGACCATTTGCTAGTGCAGTTGATATGTCGCTGTCTTCTGTGATTTTTACTAATAATGGAAAGTCTGTAAGATCTGTATCTACATTGCTATGATCTATGGTTATCTTCTTTCTGTAGCTCCAGCCTGTGAGCCAATCTTCTGCTTGTGTTATTTGAGGGTTAAGTGTGTATAGGAAACTAATTACAAAGATTGTAATAAGGGTTGTGAGTAAGAACTTTGAATATGTATTTGATTGCATGTGTTTGTTTTTTTACTTATTAATAATATCATTTTTATTTTCATTAGTAAAAGCTTCTGTTTTATATACATTAGAAGGATTCCACATCATATATCCCACATAATTTCCACCCAAAGCTTCTTTGGTGGCTGTTATTTGTTCTTTTACCATATCTGTAGTATAAACAGCTCCCATATTAAAATCTTGAAGCCATGGCCTAATTTTTGCTTTAATTTTTATGATATTATTTTGATTTATTTTCTCTGAATTTGAATCAGAAACAGAAATCTCTTTTAATTTAAAATAATTATTTTCTCTTAACATAGCACTTTCCATTGAACCTTTTACAACATCATATGGATATAATGCTGGATTTTCAAAACCCATAAAAGTTTTTGCATAATGTGAAGGATATACCATAGGACATACATAATCAAAATACTCAAATGAATCTTCTATTATTTGCCCTATACCTAGATCATCATAGCTAATAGTTGCTTGACCAAATAAATCAACTGATAATTTTGCATCTGGTAAATTTTGCCTTATCTCTTTAAAAAATTCTCTTATCACCAAATGCCTTGAAGTTTTACCATCCCAAAAAGGAAATCTTGCATTTTCCATCTTGCCATCAGAAGGAAACCTAATGTAATCAAAATTTATTTCATCAAAACCATTGGCTAATGCATCTTTGGCAATAGCAATATTATAATCTTGAACTTCTTTTGAATAAGGATCTAACCAATGCAAACCATTATTATCTTTCCAAAGTCTTTCTTTCTTTTCCAACACTAATGGCAAAGACTTATCAAATACTGCTAAATCTGGCCTTGCTTTAGCTAAAGCAGGATCTTCAAAAATTGATATTCTAGCTATTACATAGATATTTTTTTCATGCAATTTTTTTATCAAACTAGATAAATCTGTTATTATATTTTTTGATGTTTTATATTTAATTACTTCTGGTGCTTGTGATAAATAAGACACATAACCAGTATAATCTTTAATATCTATTACAACTGAATTAATTTCTGTTTTTTTAAAGATATCTAATAAATAATTATCAAAATATTTTTTGCTATTAGCTGAATAACTTGTAAGATAAACAGCTTTTATAATTTCTGGAGGATTTTGTAATTTCTTAGAAAGATCATTTTCTATAACAACTGCTTGATCAATTACTTTATTATCTGGCAAAATTGGCAAAGTAGAATCAGATAAAGAAGCGCTAAACATTGATTTGTTTTGTAAAGCAATTTGTTGATTTTTTTCTAAACTAAAATAGAGCGTCAAGCTTATTGGCACCATTAAAAAAATAAAAAACACAACTATAAACTTTTCTAATCTTTCCATCTTAAATTTATATTTTTGATATTTAATTATATCTCAAACAAAAAACTCGTACAAGGCGAGTTTTAAAATATTTTTAGTATTTATTATTTTAAATATTCCCTATAACTTTATTAATTTCTTTTGATATGCTTTCTAAAGTTTGATCTGATTTAATTAAATAAGTAAAAGAACCGTCTAATCCAACCCCCATTGATTCTGCTACTTTCCCAGTATCATTTAAATTAGTAAGTATAACAACTTTAGCATGTTTTCCCCAACTATCTTTTCTTAATTCCTTTAACATTGTTATGCCATCAATTTTAGGCATTAATATGTCTAATAAAATTACATCTGGGTGTATATCAAGTGCTTTTTTTAATCCATCTTCACCATCTGCAGCTTTTATTACCTCAAATTTTTCGGCCAAAAATTTCTCTTCTAAAGTATTTATTAATAACTCTTCATCTTCAATAATTAGTAATTTCATATTATTTTATATTAATTATTATTGATTTTTATTCAATAATGGAACTGTAAAATAAAATGTAGTTCCAGTTTTTCTATTTGATTTAAACCATATTTTACCACCATTTATTTCAATAGCTTTTTTCGCAATATAAAGCCCCAATCCACTTCCTTCTGACTTATAAATCTTAAAATGATCCCCTCTATGGAACTTTTCAAATAATTTTTCTTGATCATTTTTAGGTATCACGGGCCCATGATTATTTATTGAAATTATATATTTATTATTTTTATAAACAACATTTATATTAATAACAGAATTTTTTGGGCTATAATTAATTGAGTTGCTTAAGATATTATTAATAGACTCCTCAAATAGTAGTTGATCTAAATTTACTTTTTCTAATTTATTTTTAATAGAAATATTAATTTTCTGATTTTTCATGTCCGCGTTTTGCTTGCAAACTTTATATGAATTATAAATCAACTCATTCAAATCAACCATCCTCTTATTAATAGGCCATTTACCAGTTTCTATTCTGGCAATATTTAACAATTCATTAACTAAATTAATTAACCTTTCATTTAATATACTAAGATCTATTATACGCCTCTTACTTTGATTTGTTATATTTTTATCTTTTATAAATAATTCTAAAATCCATTTCATGCCAGACAAAGGTGTGCGCAACTGATGAGAAGCTAAAGATAAAAATTCTGCTTTGGCATTATCAAGCTCTTTTTCTTTTGTAACATCCTTAAAAACGCCAACAGCTCCAATTATTTTTCTATCTTTTATTGGACTTATTATACAGAAAATTGGAAAACAAGTCTTATCTTTACGAACAAAATATCTATCATCAATAAGAAAAGATGATGTTACAGCATCGTGCATCTTACCAGAAAGAGCTTTTTTTATCAAACAATCTTTTTCTGGTATAATTTCTCCTTTTTTGTCCTTTATTGTTATAATTTTAGAAACCTGCGTTCCAACAATTTCCTTTTTTTTATAACCCAACATTTGCTCAAAAGCCTTATTTATCATAATTATTTTACCATCTATGTCAGTAACAATTAACCCATCGCCTATTGAGGATAAAATCGCATCATCTTTTGCCTTGGCCCTTGATAGATCACTTGTTCTTTCTTTGACTTTTTGCTCTAAGTTTTTCTTTGCATTTATCAAAGATTCTTGTAAATATTTTTTTTCTGTAATATCTTCAGATATCCCTAATAAATAAACCGGTTGCCCCAAATCATTTAATATAGGTATTTTCTTAGTATGTAAAAATCTTAAACCTTTAAGCCTAGTTTGAATTGGTTCCTCTATAATGTCAACTAAAATTTTCCCATCTAAAACTTTCCTATCGTTTCTAGTAAAAAAATCAGCTTCAGACTTAGGGAAAAAATCATAATCATTTTTGCCAATTAGTTCTTCTTTCGAGTATCCTAATAAATCTTCCCCAGCTTTATTCAAAACAACAAATCTCAATTCCTTGGCATCTTTAATAAAAACCATATTAGGAATATTTTCTACTATTGACTTAAAATATTTTTCATTGAATAATTGTTCCATATTATAATTATAATCCTATATTTATTGCCAGTCAAAAACTTATCCACATGTTACTTTTCCAAACAAAAAACTCGCACAAGGCGAGTTTATTTTTTAAAAAATGGGTGACCGACGAGACTCGAACTCGCAACCACTTCTGCCACAGAGAAGTGCTCTACCATTGAGCTACGGCCACCATACGTGTCATCAATCTAATGAAGTGTGCCCTCGGTTGGAATCGAACCAACATCTAGATCTTAGAAGGATCCTATTCTATCCATTGAACTACGAGGGCAAATTATGTTAAAATTATACAAAAAAATAGTCCTAAAGTCAATGTTTTTACTATAATCATTTTCTGCTATTTAAATATGTTTCTAACATTATTTACCTCCAAATTATCAAAAGCTTCTTTTCTCTCATCCCAATACCTCAGAACTGCTTGATATTTATTCTCATTTAATATAATGATTTTACTAGAATTTATTTCTAGTTTTTTATTTTCAGCTAAATATACATATTTATAAAATAATAATAAACCAACAAATAAATCAATTAATATTAAAAGTATAATAACCCAAAATACATGCATTCCTAAAAACCATGGCATTTTTTTAATACCTTTAATAATTTTATAAATATCATTCATTATTGCCTCGAAAATTCTTTCTTTTTTTATTTTCATTTATTTTGTAAACACTTTAATTTGATAGACCGTCTTAATTTTAACTTCAGAGTTATTTTTAGACTTTGTAATATCTTCATTTTCACTTATTTTTAAATCTTGTATTGATATCAAATAAGGTGCATTTTCTAATTTATTTAAAAATTTTAAGGTATTTGCAAAACTGCCTATTGAAGTAACCTGAAATTGTATTGATGGCCAACTGTCTCCATTTATTTTATTGTTTGAATTTGGAATTAAAGAAATATCTAAAGAAACATCTGATTGTAAAGCTGTATTCTCAATAAACTTTATTATCAAAATAGGATTTTTCGCATCAACTAGCATTTGGTCTGCAAATTGGAAATTATTAATATAAGCATCTTTGTTGCTATAAAAATCATCCAATCTTTTAATTTGCTCATTAAATGTGAAAACCTTATTATTGGTCTCAATTAATTTCCCCGATTGCTTACTTACATCTTCTATTAATGGCCAAATAAAAAATAAGGTTATTAATAAATTAATAATCACAAAAAGTAACAAAATTAAATAAATCTTATTTTTCATACTGAAATGTCAAGTTAAAATTTATATTATTATTTTTTATCCAACTTTCTGGAGAAAAATATGGTGATTTTATATACTTATTTTTATCAATATTATCTTTAAATAAAACTAAATTTTCCCTCAAATCACTAAACCCATAAATTGCTGTATTGATCTTATTATCTTTCTTTTCAGATGAAATATAAATTATATAAACACCTTTTGGAATATCTACTTTCAAAAAATATTCTAACATTTTATTAAATAATATTTGATTATCATAAAACGACTTTAAACTATCTATCTTTAAATTATAATTTGATACCTCTTTTTTGCTTTCTTCTAATTTCTCTAAGCTAATCTCATTAACCTCTTGCACATCACTAGAAATTAATTTAACCAATAAATAAAACTTTATAAATAATAGCACTAGCACAAAGCATAATATAAATACAGTAAAAGCAGAACCCAATACAATAATAAGACGGGTTTTTCTTTTTAAAACTAATTCATTTTTTTGTTCTGGCGGTAATAAATTAATCATTTTTATATTTAATCTTTAAATTTTCTACACTCATTTTTATCAACACCTCTTAAAGCCAACCCAATAACAGTACAAAGGGAAGATTTTTTTTCATCTTTAATTGGGTTTAATTTATTTCTCTTAAAATTTATATTAGCAAACACATCTCCCACTTCTGATTTAATACCAATATTTTCTGAGAAAAATTCAGCCAACCCTTTTAAGTTTGATCCACCACCAGTAATTATTATTTTTTCCTTTAGAATATCTAAATTATCCTCTGGCTTTAAATTATTAAGATTAATATGGTCATGCGAGACATGATCTTTATAAAAAGCTATATATTTTTTTATCTGAGCAACCAAATCATTTAACACAGGAGAAATAGTATTATAAATCTTCTTTGAATCTTCGTTTTCATCTTTCTTAAGCAAAGAATAATTTATTTTGATCTTTTCAGCTTCATCTAAAGATATGTTTAGAGATTTAGATATTGCCTCAGTAATTTGACTTGAAGAAGCTGATATAGAAGATGTAAATCTTATAGACTTGCCAGAAAATATTATAATATTTGAATTCTTTTTACCATAATTAATCAGAATTAGCGGGCAATTGCTTTCTTCATTTTTAACCAAAGACCTCACAATAGCCTGAGATTCAACCTCCAGCACAATCGGGATTAAGCCAGCTTTTTTAAAACAAAACATATAAGAATCTATTATATTTTTTGGCATAGCAACAACTAGCACATCTAAATGACTATTATCTTTATTAGGCATATCTAAAACAGAGAAATCTAAATACATTTGATCTAAAGGTAATGGTATGTAATTTTCAGCTTGATATAAAACAGCAGTTTTCAATTCTTCTTCACTCATTTTAGGCATTTGTATAACTTCCAAAAAAGATTTCTCTTCTGGCAAGCTTGCAATAATATTTTTTATTTTTAATTTTTTACCACTTGGAGAAATTAATGATTTCTTTATAATCTCTATAAGTGCTTGCTCATTTTTTATTACACCAGCGTCAACTATACCTAAATCAAAATCAACTTCATTTAAAAAATCTACTTTTAAAAATTTACCTCTTTTTCTGAGTTTTAATACCTTCACAGCACAATCACTTATATCTATTCCGAACATTTCTGTTTTTAAATCTAAAAATCTAAACATATTATTTTAATTTATTATAACATCTAAAATAAAATATTGAAATTACTTTCTTTGCAAAAATCTTATGCCCAGTATGCTTGCTAATATCACTAACATAACAATAATTACAACAAACATCACAAAACTTGGTTTATTTTCTGGCTCCCAAAAATTAATATCATTTTTTCTTGCTGTATTCTCTAATTTTTGAGCATCTAAAGTTTGCCCCAAACCATCTAAATTTTCTTTAATTGTTTGCACTTTTTCTGAATTCATATTTTCCTGAGATCCAACTAAATTATCTTGAGGCATTGGTTGAAGTGCTTTTGGATCGGGATATAATACTCTACCAACTGCAAAAGCGCTTTGAAATAA
>CAINWR010000006.1 GCA_903854535.1 Candidatus Staskawiczbacteria bacterium
TAGGTAATCTCACTCACTCATCAGGAACTCTTGCTCAAAGTTCTTATGCTCTCAATATTGCCGGTAACCTTGAAATATCCAACAACGCCACATTCACCAAATCAACCAACAACTCAGCTCTTACTTTCAATAACACAGGAAGCATCACTGACTCTAATACTTTAAAACAAGATCTTGGAGTTGTGATAATCGCAGGCACAAGCACTACCAGAACGTTTGCCTCTAGCACACTTATGAGTGATCTTACAATTAATTCAGGCAACGCTTTAGCTATAGGTTCAAACAGTTTCACACTCACAGGCACACTCACCAACAACGGCTTAATCACAGCTAGCACAGGAACAATCACAATCCCCAACAGCTCAGCAGGAGCCTTTACTTTCACAGACAATAACACAATCCCACAAGCAGATTACACCACACTCACACTCTCAGGCACAGGTAAAACCTTCACACTATCAGGCAACACCACAATCCAAAATAACCTCACCATAAACACAAGCAACACTTTAGATCACACAACAAACCATTACACTCTATCAGTAGATGGCACAATCACCAACAATGGCACAATACTCAACAGACAAGATTTTTACACATCAGAATGTAATCAAACCACAATCCAAGCATTTGCAATCACATCATCTCTCACAGGTAACAAAGCATATTACATTTACAGACAAGATAGCCCTCAAGAATTCAACTCAGGATACATACAGTCTACCCAATGGCAAGACACAGATCCACACGATGGAGCAGTATACACAATCAAATACCGAAACCAAGATCTCTCAGAAACAACACTCAGCTCCATATCTGCCCCACCTACAACTTGTGGTAGTAGAACCTCAACAACTATATCATCTATCATAAAACCCACTATCATTCCAATACCAGAAACACCAGAATCACAAGAACAACCACAACAGCCTCAAGTAGCGCAACAACCAGAAAAAACATTAAACAAACAACAACTCATAATTCAAATCAAAGCTAAAATTCAAGAATTAATGCAACAATTGATATTGCTTTTACAAGAGAGAATGAATAATAGATAAATAATTAAAGCAAAAACCATCTCAAGATAAAAATCATTGACATTTTTATATAAATAGAATAATATATAAACATAACAATTTAATTTGTTGCAGACAGTAGGTTTAAAGAAAGCTGAGCATAGTCTAAGCTTTTCGTAGAATAATCTGAGAGATCAGGCCTACCGAGACAAAACTAAAATATATTTAATTTTTGTTTATAGTTGTCTGCGTAAAGGTCGCAGTTTTTTTATTAGTTTCAAGTTGTAAAGTTTATAAAGTTATAAAGTTTGACTTTAAAAACTTTTAACTTTAAAAACTTGATAAACTCTTTATGGCATTAAATAAAGATCAGAAAAAAAAGCAAGTAGAAAATATAAAAGAGAAAATTGCAAATCAGAAATCAATAGTTTTTGTTGATTTTTCAAAAGTTCCATCAGACAAAATGTTTTCTCTAAGAAAAAATCTTAAAGAACAAGGATGCAACTTAAAAATTGGAAAGAAAACATTAATGAGAGTAGCTTTTGGACAGTCGGGAATTTCTTTTTGGAATAAAATCAAAAAAGCAGTTCCAGGACAATTAGCTTTGGTTTTTGGAATAGAAGATGAAATTGCTCCAGCTAGAATTTCAAATCAATTTTCAAAGGACAACGAAAATTTTAAAATTTTAGGAGGTATCTTTGAAAGTAGATTTATTGATAGGGAAAAAGTATTGGCATTAGCTAATATTCCACCAAGAAACGAATTGCTTGGCAGATTGGTTGGTTCTATTGCTAGCCCAATGTCAAGTTTTGTAAGAGTATTAGATAAAATAGCAACAAAATAATATAAAAAGCATATAGCGTCTAGGGCACAGTGTCTAGGGTATAGTAATCAACTAAACCCTAAACCCTAAACCCTAAACCCTAATATAATGACAGATGAAATTAAGGTAGAAATCCCAGCTAAATTTAAAAATTTAGTTGAGGAAATAAAAAAACTTCCAGTTGTGGAATTGGCAGAACTTGTAAAAGTTTTGGAAGCAGAATTTGGAGTATCAGCAGCAGCTCCAGTAGCTGTAGCTGGTCCTGCAGCTGGTCCAGTTGAGGAGAAGACAGCTTTTAATGTTGAATTAAAAGATGTTGGAGCTCAAAAAATTGAAGTTATTAAAGTTGTGAGAGATGTCACAGCCAAAGGCTTGAAGGAATCAAAAGATTTGGTTGATGCAGCAGCAGCTGGTACAGCTCAATTGATTAAGGAGGGAGTAAAGAAAGAAGAAGCTGATGAAATCGCAAAGAAATTTGCAGCAGCTGGAGCTAAAGTAGAAATTAAATAATTTTAATTAAAAAGCAAAGCCCTGTTTAAAAGGGCTTTTTGCTTGCCCGCCTATTAGTGGGCTTGCAATTTTATATAGTAAGAGTAACATTAATTAATAGGTACAAAACTTTTTTTGAGAGGAGTAAGAGATGTTAAAGTATATTAGCGTCGAGTATCTTTTGGTTCTTTTTCAAAAAGTGCAAAGGTACATGCGTTCAGCTGATTTTGATCGGCAAATCGTTTTGGGAGCAGGTCATTTGTTTGGCGAGTTACTGCTCCAATTAAGAAATGATGAGAACACTTCGTGCCATAAGCCATTGAGTGCTCGGGCATCATGGCTTCATGATCATTTATTGGCCTACATCTTTGTTTGAGGCCAATTCAAATGATTAATCCGGGTTCTTTCGGGAACCCTTTTTGTTTTTGATATTTTTTGGTAGTATATAATATATGAAAGATAATATATATAACAATTTAAAAATTAAGTTACCTGAAATTAAGCAGGATGTTTTACTTAAAGATTTTACAACTTTTAAAATTGGCGGAAATGCTAAATATTTTTGTGCTATAAAAAATTCTCAAGAACTTAGAGATTTAATTTATTGGGCAAAAGAAAAAAAGATTAATTTTTTTATTTTAGGTGGAGGAAGTAATCTTCTGATATCTGATAAAGGGTTTAATGGATTAGTTATAAAATTACAAATTACAAATTACAAATTACAAAAAAACAAAGTTTTGGTTGATGCTGGAGTGGGTTTATCAAAATTAGTTACTTTAGCTTTGGAAAATAGTTTAGCAGGTATAGATTGGGCCTCTGGAATTCCTGGAAGTGTTGGGGGTGCGATTTATGGTAATGCTCAAGCTTTTGGATCAAGAATTTCAGATAATTTAATAGAAGTTCAATATTTTGATACAAAAAGCTTAAAAATAAAAAAAATATTTAAAAAGCAATGTAAATTTACTTTAAAGAACAGTATTTTTAAAAAGAATAAAAATTTAATAGTTTTATCAGCAGTTTTTGGTTTTAAAAAAGGTAATAAGGAGGAAATTCGTAAAAATGTAATAGAGCATATAAATTATCGGAGGAAAAATCACCCAATCAAATTTCCTTCTGCTGGTTCTGTATTTGTAAATACAGAAAAGAAAATCACAAATAATAAATTGCTTGCAAAGTTCCCTGAATTAAAGTACTTTAATAGTAAAGGTGCAATTCCTTCTGGATATTTAATTGAAAAGTGTGGTTTGTCTGGAAAGCAAATAGGAGGTGCAAAATTTTCTGATATTCATGCGAATTTTATTGTAAATACAGGTGATGCTAAAGCAAAAGATGTTTTAAAATTAATTAAATTAGCAAAACAAAAAGTAAA
>CAINWR010000007.1 GCA_903854535.1 Candidatus Staskawiczbacteria bacterium
CCAGACCCCTCCTGCGGGCGGGAAGAAAGCCGAGGCAGGGCGAATCCAAATCCCCAGAAAAATAATTTGCCCCGCCGAGTCCATTTATTCATTTTGGTTTTCTGCAAAATGGGTTCTGACTTTTTCAAACAAACACCACCACTCGTTCCTCGCTTTGTTCGGAGTTACATAGAGCAAGAACTATTTTGATAAGAACTTTTTCCGGCCAAGCATTTATGAATAAAAGATTTTTTAATTAAAGAGCGCCTAGTATTCCGTTAAAAGGCAATTTTTAATTTTAATGATAATCACGAATGGGTTGTAATAAATATATTAAAGGATGTTTATGGGGATTGTTTAGTTAATATTGTAAGGTTCGTCTTTGCTATTTTTATGATTTACATTTGGAAACTTTATCTTAATGAAAAAAGCCCAGCGACAAAAAATGTGCGGGCTTAAGCATTAAATTATATGTCCCTCGATTATTCATTAAAGAGGGATTGTAGCTTTTTGGCGATTTCTGCGTCATCAATATTTGTGAGGTCTGGCAATTTCGACCCACAATTTCCACAAAAACGTATAACTAGCTGTTGGGTTGTTATCTTCGATATTTGTTTTACTGTCAAAGCCAATGACCAATGTATAAAAGCATTGCAAGGTTCGATTGGGTTTAAACGAGTAATTTGTTCCGTAGGATACCCTTGCCCATCAAGCTTGGCAAGGATAATATCTTCTTCGATCCTTTGTCGATAAACTAGATCTTTTGGGATTTCTTCTCCGCAGAAATTGCAGAAATTCGGACAATGCCCTAGTAGCACGTTGCACTTTGGACAAGTGATCATTTTTTCTCCTTTTGAACGGCAGTAGGGATAGGAACTAAAGTATTTATACTACTTTATTGGCATCATGTCAATTGTATAAAAGTCATTATAACCCTTTTTTATTACTCTTAAATTTGGTAAAATTAAATATAGAATATTTTTTGAATATGACAGATAAAAAATCATCAAATATAATTTATCCTGAAGTGAAACTGATAGATGTGCTCAGTGCCTTTTGGCGTGGAATTAAGCCCAAGAAATGGTGGGGAATTTTATTGTTTATTTGTGTTGCTTTTGCAAATATTTCAGCTATAGCTGTGCCAATTTTTTATAAACAATTTTTTGATTTAATTTCTGTTGTTTTAGATAAAGATGTAGCATCTTACAAACTTATTATAATAGTTTTTGAGATTTTATCTTTAAATATAGTTTCTTGGGTTCTTTATAGAGTCGCAACTTTTGCAAATAATAATTTTCAAACATCTGTAATGGCAAAATTAAGGCAACAATCTTATGATTATTTGATGGAGCATTCTTATAGTTTTTTTACCAATAATTTTACAGGATCTTTGGTTCAGAGAGTAAATAGATTTTCAAGGGCTTTTGAAAGACTGTCTGATAATTTGATCTGGGGGCTCACGCCTTTGATCATAAGAGTTATATCTATAATTTTAATTATTTTATTTTTTAACAAATGGATAGCTTTAATTATTTTGATTTGGGCAATAATATTTTTAGGTTTTAATATTATTTTTTCAAAATGGAAATTAAAATATGATTTAAGTGTTGCTGAAGCTGATTCTAAAGCAACAGGATATTTGGCAGATACTATTACCAATCAAAATAATGTTGCTCTTTTTGCAAGGCAAGATTTTGAATCATCTGGGTATAAAAAAGTTACAGAAGAGCAAGCAAGAATAACAAAATTTGACTGGAATTTAGCATCTATTATTGAGGGGGTTCAAGGGTTTTTATCTATTGCAATAGAATTTTTTGTTTTTTATTTTGCTATTAAATACTGGAAAGATGGCACAATAACTATTGGTATTTTTGTAATGCTTCAGGCTTATGTTTTTACTCTAATTGAACAGTTCTGGGGGGTAACAAGAATTGTAAGAGATGTATATCAAAGTTATGCAGATGCAAAAGAAATGGTGGAAATTATGAAATTACCTCATGAAATTACAGATGCGCCAACAGCTAAAGAGTTGAAGGTGTTAGATGGTATGATAGAATTTAGGGATTTAAATTTTAATTTTAATGAAACAAGACAAGTTTTAAAAAATATAAATTTAATAATAAATCCAGGAGAAAAGGTGGCTATAATTGGGCCTTCGGGAGCTGGTAAAACAACATTTATAAGATTGCTTTTGCGTTTTTATGATTCAACTTCTGGCCAGATTTTAGTAGACAATCAAGATATTGCTAAAGTAACTCAAGAAAGTCTGAGGAATAATATTTCTTTAGTACCACAAGATCCAGTGCTTTTTCATAGAACTTTAGCAGAAAATATTGCTTATGGAAAAAGAGATGCAACAAGGGAAGATATAGAAAGAGCAGCTGAATTAGCTCATTGTGATGAATTTATAAAAGATTTGTCGCAAGGTTTTGAGACTTATGTAGGAGAGCGCGGAATAAAACTTTCTGGCGGTGAGCGCCAGCGTGTGGCAATTGCTAGAGCTATTTTAAAAAATGCTCCGATTTTAGTACTTGATGAAGCTACTTCAAGTTTAGATTCTGAATCTGAGATGTTAATTCAAGATGCTTTAAATAATTTAATGCAAAATAAAACTGTAATAGTAATAGCTCATAGACTTTCTACAATTCAAAAAATGGATAGAATAATTGTGGTAGATAATGGTCAAATTATTGAACAAGGTAATCATCAAGAATTGCTAGCAAATGAAAATAGTTTATATAAAAAACTTTGGACATTGCAAGCTGGTGGGTTTCTATCAGATGATGAGAATGTGAATGAAGATGATGAAGATGAAGATAATGAAGAAGGCGATAACAATGAACCAAATTTTGTAAAAGCTGAATTTACTAATTTTTAAAATTTATTAATTATTATTAAAGTATTATAATAAAGCCATGAAAATAGGAATTATAGGAAGCATGCAACATACAGAAAAGATGATTGAGATAAAAGATGCTTTAAATGAATTGGGGCACAAAGCTTATGTTACAGATTTGCATAAGCCATTTATAGGTAAAACCGATGAAGAAAAGGAAATAATAAAATTACACCAAAAAAATAATATGGATGCGATTCGGGAATTTTGGCGAGCAATGCAAGGGTCTGATGCGGTGCTTGTTTTAAATTTAGATAAAAATGGAATTAAAAATTATATTGGAGGAAACACTTTAATGGAAATTGGGTTTGCTCATGTATTAAACCAAAAAATATTTTTGTTAAATCCAATTCCAGAAATTCCATATTATAAAACAGAGATTGAGGCAGTAAAACCAATTATTATAAATGGGGATTTGTCTTTAATAAATTAATTGCGCTAATGTGAAGCGCTAAAAAAATATGGAAAACATAGAAATCCAAAATCAACCAATAAAGCGTAATTTGCCTAGAGATGTGTTTTTGCATCTTTTAGCCATTGTAACTTTATATTGGTCATCAATTACATTTATAACTTTACTTTGGCAATTTATAAATTATTTTTTACCAGATAATTTAAGTTTTTATGTTGGGCAAAGTTATGCTATTCGGGCTCAATTTGAGCTAATAAGGTTTGCTGTATCATCTCTATTTATTGTATTTCCTGTATTTATTGCTACTTCATGGATATTAAATAAAATTTATAAAAAAGAAGCAGTTGTGAGAGAATCAAAAATTAGAAAATGGCTTTTGTACTTTACACTTTTTGTAGCAGCTTTAGTAGTTGTAGGGGATTTAGTTTCAGTGATAAATAATCTTTTGGGCGGAGAAACAACTTTAAGATTTATTTTAAAAGCTTTTTCTGTTTTATTGGTAGCTGGTTTTGTTTTTGGATATTATTTAGATGATGTACGTAAATCAGAGCCTACAAAATTAGCTAAACCTTTTGCTTGGGGATCTGGCAGTTTAGTTTTAATCGCAATTACTTTCTCATTTTTTGTGATTGGGTCACCTGCTACAGCACGTTTAACACAGCTTGATAATCAGAAATTATCTGATCTCCAAACAATTCAGCAACAAGTTGTAAATTATTGGCAAACAAAAGAAAAATTACCAATTACTTTAAACGAGTTAAATGACTCAATTTCTGGATTTAGAGTTCCAGTTGATCCACAATCAAAAACTAATTATGTTTATACAATAAAAGATCAAGTAAATTTATCTTTTGAATTGTGTGCAACTTTTAATAAACAATCTGATAATGTAAATGAACAAATTGTAAAACCAATGTATTATAGTTCTGATTTATATGCTCAAAATTGGAATCATCCTGCAGGGTATTTTTGTTTTGAAAGAACAATTGATAAACAACTCTACCCACCAATTAATAAGTTAAATGTACCAATAAAATAAATGGTAATACATTTTGGGGAAATTGAGGTTACAGATAAAAAATATCCAAAAGTTTTAAAAGAAGCTTTTAAGAATTTAATTGATAGTCAAGGGCCAAAAAAGCTTTATTATAAAGGTGATTTTAGTGATGAAATATTCAAGAATTGTTTATCTGTAGTTGGCTCTCGCCACTTAACTACTTATGGTAGGAAAGCCACAGAACAAATTGTATCGCAAGTTGCTTTGGCTGGAGTTACTATTGTATCTGGATTTATGTATGGAGGGGACGAAGCTGCTCATTCTGCAACAGTAAAATGTGGCGGTAGAACAATTGCTGTTATGCCTTGTGGCATAAATCGAATTCATCCAGAAAATCAAGTAAAACTCTATAATGAAATTTTAGAGAAAAAAGGATTAATTATTTCTGAATATGAGGGTTCGGCTCAGCCACAAAATTATACTTATGTACAAAGAGATAGAATTGTAGCAGGCCTTTCAAAAGCTGTTTTAGTTACAGAAGCTGCTTTAAATTCTGGGTCTTTAATTACTGCAAGTTATGCAAAAAAGTTTGGTAAGAAAATTTTTGCCTTACCAGGACAAATAACCAGCGAAGTTTCTAAAGGAACGCTTAAACTTATAAAAGAAGGGGCAGAGCCAGTTACTGATGCTAAAGATATTTTAGATTTTTATAAAATAAAACCATCTGACGCGGTAAATGTGTCTAATAATTTTTCTAAGCAAGTGGCTACAAAAGCTATTTTTGGAGGCAAAGGGTTGGAACAAAAAATTTTTGAGCAATTAAAAAGAGAACCAATGAAAGTTGATGATATGGCTCGCCTTTTTTTCATACCAATTGCAGAACTCGGCACAATTCTTACAATGATGCAACTCAAAGGATTTATAAACCAAGAAGGCGACAAATATTTTATAAATTAAAATTAATTTTTAAAACTTATGTTAATAAAAGTTCCATCAATAGCTAATTTGGGTCTTGAAACTATTAAAGTAGATGTGGAAGTAAATGTGGCAAGCCGAGGTTTGCCTGGATTTGATATTGTGGGTTTGGCTGATAAAGCAGTAGCTGAATCAAAAGACAGGGTAAGGACTGCAATTTTAAGTTCAGAAATAGATTTTCCGCAAAAGAAAATAACAGTAAATATGGCTCCAGCTGATATTCCAAAAGAAGGTTCAATGTATGATTTGCCAATTGCTGTGGGAATTTTAAGTAATGTAATAAATTTTACAATTCCTGAGAAAAGTTTATTTCTAGGGGAATTGTCGCTTGATGGTTCTTTGCGTCATACAAAAGGCGCTTTTTTAATGGCACTGTTTGCAAAAGAATTTGGTTTTGAAAATTTGTTTGTACCCAAAGATTCTGCTAATGAAGCTGCTTGTATAAAAGGTTTGAAAGTTTTTCCAATAGAAAGTTTAGTACAAATTTGTGAACATATGACTGGTCAAAAAGATATAAAGCCAGTGGTTTATAGAAAAAGTGAAGAATATTTTTATTCTAAAGCAGAATTTGATATGAAAGAAGTTTTAGGTCAAGAACAAGCAAAACGTGCAATGGAAATTGCAGCTGCTGGTGGCCATAATATTATCATGGTAGGATCTCCCGGTTCTGGTAAAACAATGTTAGCTCGTGCTTTGCCTGGAATTTTGCCACCTTTAAATGAAGTTGAATCTTTAGAAGTTACAAAAATATTTTCTGCTTCTGGAGATATACCGCCAGGAGGAAGTTTGATAACTCAAAGACAATTTCGTTCGCCACATCATACAGCTTCACTTGCTGGGCTTGTTGGTGGAGGATCTAAGCCACAACCAGGTGAAATAAGTTTGGCTCATAGAGGAGTTTTATTTTTAGATGAATTTAATGAATTTCCAAGAAGTATTATGGAAGCTATGCGCCAACCTTTAGAAGATGGTTATCTAACAATTTCTCGAGCTAAGCAAAGAGTGATTTATCCCGCAGATTTTATGCTGGTAGCTTCTGCTAATCCTTGCCCATGTGGTTATGCTATGCATCCTAAAAAAGCTTGTACTTGTAGCCAAAATCAAATTGCTAAATATCAAAAAAGAATTTCAGGTCCAATTTTAGATAGAATAGATTTACATATTGGAGTAATGCCAGTAGATATAGAAGAATTTAAGGGTAATCAACAAGCTTCGCAATTTTTAGAACCTTCTGATAAAATTAGAGATCGCGTAGCTTCTGCTCGCAAATTGCAACAAGCTCGTTTTGCAGATGAGGGTATTCATTGTAACAGCCAAATGAAAAATTCAGATATCAAAAAATATTGTAAACTTTTGCCAGAAGTAGAACAAATTTTACGTCAAGCTAGCTTAAAATTTAATTTGTCAGCAAGATCTTATATGAAGGTTATTAAAGTTGCTCGTACTATTTCTGATTTGGATAATTCAAAAGAAATTATGGCCAACCACATGGCTGAAGCTTTGCAATATAAACCAAGAACATATGAGTCAGCATAATTATGTGGGGAAATTAGGGGAGGATTTGGCAAGGAAGTTTTTGGAAGATAAGGGCTACAAAATTTTAGAGCAAAATTATAAAACTAAGTTTGCTGAAATTGATTTAGTGGTTGAAAAAATAGAAGAAGCACCATGGTGGAAAAAATCTTCTGAAAAAAATATTAGTACGCTTGTATTTGTAGAAGTACGTACAAAAATAGGCGAGCAGTTTGGCTCCCCAGAAGATACAATAAATCACGCTAAGCTTCAAAAAGTTTTGTGGAATTCCAAAAATTACATTGGTTTTAAAAGGTGGCAAGGTGCTTGCAGAATCGATGCTATCTGTATTGTTCTAAAACCCCTTCGGCCCAGCTCGGGGCAGGCCGATTTTTCTGTTTCTCGTTTAACCCATCACGAAAACATAGTTTTTTAAGTTTTATTTTTCGCTCGGCAACAAACTTTTTTACGGCTGTTGGTAACCCCCTTTGCCTCTTCGGGCAAGTGGACCAAGGCCTACAAAAAGTTTATTGCCTCGTTTATTAAAAAATCCTCTTTATTCGAGGATTTTTTTGATTGCTTCTATTGTTTCAGGATTTGAGAGCGTTGAGGTGTCGCCTAAATCTTTTTCGTTGAAGTAAAGTTTTTTGAGTAGCGTGCGCATAATTTTGCCAGATCTTGTTTTGGGTAATTCATTTACTAAATAAATTTTTTTAGGAGTAGCTATTGGGCCCATGCTTTTCCTAATCTCAAGCTCTATTTCTTTTATAATTTCATCTTTATTTTTTGTTCCACGATAAGTAGCAAAAACCAAAGGAATAAATCCTTTAATCTCATCTGGTACTCCAATTACAGCAGATTCGCTAATTTGCAGATGATTATTTACTGCAGATTCTAACTCACTTGTTGTGATTCTTCTTCCAGCTATTTTAATTACATCATCAGCCCTGCCTGTAATTTTTATTATATTATGTTTGTCTTTAATTGCTCTATCTGAAGTAACATAAATATCTTTGCCATATAAGTTCCAATAAACATTTTTATATTTTTCTTGAGCATCCCGCTCATTCGGCGGGCAGGCAAAAATCCCACGCACAATTGCAGGACAGTAAGGTGAAAGCATTACTAAATTGCCTTCCACTCCATTTTTACAGGGCCTGCCATTGTCATCAAAAATTTCCATATTTACACCAGGCAATGCTAAGCCAGCGGAAGCTGGTTTGTTTGGTCCAATGCCTGGCAAAGACGTAATAATGATAGCTCCTGTTTCTGTTTGCCAATAAGTATCTACAATAGGAAGTTTATTTTTGCCAATTTCTTTGTGATACCAAAGCCAAGTTGGTTCATCTATTATCTCTCCTACAGAACCTAAAATTCTTAAACTAGAAATATCACAATTTTTAAAAGATTCTGCTCCATATTGTTTAAACATTCTTATAGCTGTTGGAGCTGTATAAAGAATTGTAATTTTATTTTTTTCTATTATTTTTGCCCAGCGGTCTGGCGTGGGATAATCTGGAGCTCCTTCAAAAAGTACAGTTGTAATGCCGTTTAAAAGTGGAGAATAAATAGAATATGTATGCCCCGTAATCCATCCAGGGTCTGCTGTAGACCAAAACACATCACTATCTTTATAATCAAAAACCCACTTACCTGTAATTTTTGCTTGCAAGGTATATCCTGCGGTTGTATGCATAATTGGCAAAAATTGACCAGTTGTCCCTGATTCTGGAAGTACAAATAATAAATCTTCAGAATTCATTTTTTCTGGAGCACAAATATTACTTTCATTATTTGTTAATTCATTAAACCAAAAATCGCGAGTATTGTTCCAGAGAATATCATTGCCAGCTCTTTTTACAACAATAACTTTTTCTACATCTGTACCTTCAATTCCTAAGTCTGCATTTTGTTTTAAATTTATAATTTTACCTCTTCTAAAATAACCATCTGCTGTAATTAAATATTTTGTTTTAATTGTTTGCAATCTTATTTTTAAAGCTTCTGGTGAAAAAGCAGAAAATACTACCAAATGCACTGCTCCAATTCTTGTGCAAGCAAGCATTGCAATTACAATTTCAGGAATTATTGGTAAATAAATTCCTACTGTATCACCTTTTTTTACTCCTAAATTTTTTAAAGCATTAGCAAATTTATTTACTTCTGAAAGTAATTCTTCATAAGTATATTTTTTGGTTTGTTCGTCAGGATTTTCCGGTTCCCAAATAAGAGCAATTTTATTAGGATTTTTTTCTACATTTTTATCTAATACATTTTCGCATAAATTTAATTTTCCTCCACTAAACCATTTTATTTCTGGTCCTGAGCTTGTCGAAGGGCTTGTGACAGAAAAAGTTTCTGTAAATGGCTCTTGCCAAAAAATTTCTTTTTTTGCCAACTCGTTCCAAAAAACTACAGGATCTTTTTGGGCCTCTTTATAAATTTTTTTGTTGTTTAGATTTGCTTGTTTTTGAAAATCCTTTGTTGGGTAATATAACCCATTTAATTTTTTCTTCATAAGTTTATTTTTAATGATTAATTATAACTTTTAAAAAAATGAACGTAAACCCCTTGCAGAAAATTAAAAATAGTGTATTATATAATTATCTTAGATTTTGCCTTGCAACAGCAAAAACTAAGCATTAATAATTAAGTTGCGATTTTTTTATGGTAGAAGAAATTAGTAAAAATCCAAATATTGGCTCAACTGTAGAAGGTATAGTTGTAGCTAGAGAAAGATCAGCTTTATATATTGATCTTGGTTCTTTGGGTACAGGTATAATTTACGGTAGAGAATATTTTGAAGCTAAAGAAATAATCAAAAGTTTAAATGTGGGGGATAAGGTTTTTGCCAAAATTACAGAGATGGAAAATGATGAAGGTTATAAAGAGCTTTCTTTGAAAGATGCTTCCAAAGATATGAGTTGGCAGAAATTGCAAGAATTAAAAGATAAGGGTGAGGTGGTAAAAGTAAAAGTTACTGGAGTAAACAAAGGTGGTTTACTTGCATCATTAGATGGCATTGCAGCATTTTTACCAGTATCACAATTAGCTCCAGAGCATTATCCTAGGGTAGCTGATGCAGATAAACAAAAAATCTTAAGAGAGTTACAGAAATTTATTGGCAAAACATTAGATGTAAAGATTTTAGATTTATTAGCTTCTGAAAATAAATTAATTTTATCTGAAAAAGCTAAAGCTGAAGAGCAGACAAAAGAAATTCTAAAAGCCTATAAAAAAGGAGATATAGTCACAGGACAGATTACTGGAATTGCAGATTTTGGAGTATTTATTAAATTCCCTGTAGTTGATTCTGTTGGCAAATCAAATAATGATGATTCTTCAGACAGCAATTCAGAAAAAGCAGAAATTGAAGGATTAATTCATATTTCAGAATTAGATTGGCAATTGGTAGAAAATCCTTCTGAGGTTGTAAAAGTTGGTGATATTGTAAAAGCTCAGATTATTAGTATTACAGGTAGTCAAGTTTTCTTATCATTAAAATCAATGAAAGAAAATCCATGGGAAGAAGTTCAGCAAAAATTTAAAAAAGGAGATGTGATTAATGCAAAGGTTATTAAAGTTTCAAGCTTTGGTGCTTTTGTAGAAGTATTACCAAAAATAAGAGGTCTTTGTCATGTTTCTGAATTTGAATCACAAACAAAAATGGAGGAAGCTTTGAAAGCAGGACAATCATATGATTTTGAGATTTTGGTAATTGATCCTAAAGAACATAGAATGAGTCTAAAACTTTCCAGTAAATAGAACATTTTAAAAAGGACGAGGCTATATGTCTCGTTCTTTTTTTAATGAGGGGGATTGATTTTTAAGAAAAAAAGTATAGAATTAATATAAAATAAGGGCGCGTAGCTCAGTTGGTAGAGCCGTCGTCTTATACACGACTGGTCCCAGGTTCGAGTCCTGGCGCGCCCACACTTATTGTATATTGGAACCATAGATGATATAATTAAACATGAAGTCAAAGTGGTTCGAATTAAAAAATAAAGCAATAAGTTTGAGGAAAAAAGGAAAATCTATAAGAGATATAGAAAAGGATTTGGGTATCCCAAAATCTACATTAAGTGGTTGGTTAAAAAATATTAAATTAACTAGTAGGCAAAGAAACAAATTGCTTAATGATTGGAAAAGAGGCTTAATAAATGCTCGTAAAAAAGCAAGCTTATGGCATTTTGGGCAAAGAGACGATAGAAGGAAAAAAATAAGACAAGAAGTAGAAAATTTTGCTTCTGGCATAAAAATTGATAAAGAAATTGGTGAATTAATTTTAGCAACACTTTATTTAGGTGAAGGTGGAAAAAAGGAAAGCAATTTTGTTATTGCCAATTCTAATTCCGAACTCTTAAAAGGTGTTATAAATCTGTTAAGATATTTATATAAGTTAGATGAATCAAAATTTAGGTGTTGTCTTCATTTGAGAAAAGATCAGAATGAAAAAATATTAATTAAGTTTTGGTCAAAAGTATTAGGAATTGCAAAAGAAAAGTTTTTAAAAACTCAGTTTGACAAGCGAACGGTTAAAAAAACTTATTCGCATTACAAGGGGGTTTGTGTAATTAATTATTATGATATAGAACTTCAAAGAAGGGTGCTATATATTGGAGATAAAATTATTAAAATGGTAAATAATCTGCGCGATTAGCTCATTTGGCTAGAGCGCCTCGTTGACGTCGAGGAGGTGGCAGGTTCGAATCCTGCATCGCGCACAAATATAAAAATAAAATCAATGCCAATTTTTAATATAGAAAATTCAAAGTTAATTCCAGTTAAAGAAAAAAGCATCGATTTAGAAAGAGATATTCAAAAAATTACAGAACAAAATTTGCAGATGGTTTTTAATTTGCAATTTGTCAGTACAGAATTTCAGCATAATGGTTTTAGAATAGATACAATCGCTTTTGATAAAGAAAATAATTCTTTTATAATTATCGAATATAAAAGAGATAGAAGTTTTAGCGTTATCGATCAGGGATATGCTTATTTATCATTAATGTTGAATAACAAGGCGGATTTTATTCTAGAATATAATGAAAAAACACAAGGTAATTTAAAAAGAGATGATGTAGATTGGTCACAATCTAAAGTTTTATTTTTAGCTCAATCCTTTACTTCCTATCAACAAAATGCAATAAATTTTAGGGATTTGCCTATTGAATTGTGGGAAGTTAAAATTTTTGATAATTCTACGATTCTTTACAACCAATTGATTTCTCCAGACAGTAAAGAGTCAATAAAAACAGTTTCTAAAAATAAAACTATAGAGAGTGTTAGCAAGGAGATAAAAGTTTATAGTGTAGATGATCATTTAAATAATGGGTCCGAAGAATCAAAAAAATTATTTTTGGCATTAAGAGAAAAAATATTGACATTGGGTAGTGATGTTAAGGAAGAACCATTAAAATATTATATTGCTTATAAAACAATTACTAATTTTGTAGATATCGAAGTGCAAAGGCAAGGATTAAAAATTTGGCTGAATATTAGAAGCGGATTAATGCATGACATTAAAAACTTAGCTGAAGATATGACTAAACCTGCAAGGGGGCATAGGGGGAATGGTGATTATGAAGTTAAATTATCTAATATGAATGATGTATCTTATGTTTTTAGTCTTATCGAGCAGTCATACAAACAAATAAATCAATAGATGGATATAAAAATAATTTATGAGGATAAGGATTTGCTTGTGGTAGACAAACCAGCTGGAGTGGTGGTTTTTCCTGAAGGCCAAACAAAAGAAAATACTTTAATAGATTATTTAATTGAGCTAAGGCCAGAGCTGGTGGGGTCCGGGACTCCGCCACGCTATGGAATCGTGCACAGGTTAGACAAAGATACATCTGGCATTTTATTGGTGGCCAAGACCTATGAGGTCTTGATTTTTTTGCAAAAAAAGTTTATAAATAGAGATATTGAGAAAAGATACACAGCTTTGGTTTGTGGAGAGATTAAGGATGATTTTGGAGATATTAAGACTTTAATTGGTAGGGCTAAAAATGACCCAAGAAAGCAAAAGGTTTATGAGGTAGGTGAAAGTGGGGCGGAAGGCAAAAGAACAGCTATAACACATTATAAAGTTATTGAGAGGTACCAAGGATATACTCTAATTGATGTTAAAATTGATACAGGTAGAAGACATCAAATTAGGTGTCACTTTGCTTATATTCATCATCCAGTTGCAGGAGATAAGTTATATAGGTATAGAGATAATAAATCACCAGAAAAATTGCAAAGACAATTTTTACATGCAAGTTATGTAAAATTAAAATTATTAAACGGGGAAGACAAGGAATTATGCTCAGAATTACCAGATGATTTGAAAGAGGTTTTAGAAAAATTAAAAATTAAAAATTAAAAATTAAATAATATGTCAAAATTATTAGATCAATTTAATAAAGTTCAACTCAAAAAAGTTCCTGATGTAAAGCCAGGAGATGTAATTAAAGTGCATCAAAAAATAAAAGAAGGCGATAAAGATAGAATTCAAATATTTGAAGGTTTGGTTATTGCCAAAAAACATGGCAAAGGGATTAATTCAAATATAACTGTAAGAAAAGTTGTAGATGGGGTAGGTGTAGAAAGAATTTTTCCAACCAGCTCTCCTGCAATTGAAAAAATAGAAGTTATAAGATCTGCTAAAGTTAAAAGATCAAAACTTTATTATTTAAGAACTGCAAAAGGTAAAAGAGCAAAATTAAAGAACAAAGAATTAGCAGTGGCGATCGTAGAAGAACCAGCTCAAAATCCTGCGGATATTGAGGCTGGCGAGTTTCAAGTAGAAACTTTAAAAGTATCAGAAGAAAATAATTAATAATATATGCGGGCGCGGGTGGTGAAATGGCAGACACGCCAGCCTAAGGAGCTGGTGCCTAATAAGCATGCAGGTTCGACTCCTGTCCCGCGCACCAGCTTTTGTGGCTGGTATTTGGGCGCTTAGCTCAGCTGGTAGAGCATTTCATTTACACTGAAGAGGTCATAGGTTCGAGTCCTATAGCGCCCACAAAAAATTTCTTTTAGAAATTTTTTAGTTTATAGTTGATAGTTTTTATTTTATTTTGTAGAATAAAAATAAGCCGCGATAGCTCAGGTAGTTAGAGCACAGCTCTGAAAAAGCTGGGGTGGTCAGTGCAAGTCTGACTCGCGGCACACGAAAGTTATCCACATATCAAAATAGAACCACTATGTTATAATAGATATAGATAATAAATATGGTTCTATGGTAAAAATAATACAAAAAGCAAAAGCATTTAAGCTAAGGGAAAAAGGTAAAAGTTATCGGGAAATTTCAAATAAGTTAGAAATTTCTAGAAGTACGGTTTCTTGTTGGTTCAAAAATGTAAAATGGTCAAATGAAATAAAGAAAAAATTAGAAAGAAGTGCAAGAGTTAAATCCCGTGAAAGTTTGATAAAATTTTTAAAGATTAGGAAAGATAAATTAACAAAATTTTATAATCAGGCTGAGAAAGAAGCAAAAAGTTATTTTTATAAAAATAAAAATAATGTATTGTTTATTTCTAGTTTGGCTTTGTATTGGGGTGAAGGTGATAAGGGTTTTAAAAATGGGAGAATAAAGCTCAGCAATATTGACCCTGAAATGATAGTAATTTTTAGAAAATTTTTACTTGAAAATATTGAAGTTGAAAAAGAAAAAATTAAAGCGTGGATTCTGCTTTATCCAGATATAAATCCTCAAAAAGCATTGTACTATTGGTCTAAAAATACGGGTATTCCTAAAAATAATTTTAGTAATTCTATAGTTATAAAAGGGCGACACAAAACAAAACGTTTGTCTTATGGGGTTTGTAATATTTATGTAACAAATAAATATTTAAAAAAGAAAATTATAACATGGATTGATTTATATAAAAAAGAATTTGGTAAATTGCGGGTGTAGCACAATGGTAGTGCATTTGGTTGCCAATCAAAGTACGTGGGTCCGATTCCCATCACCCGCTCATAATGAGCGAGGCTCGCCAGTTGGCGGCCCGCTCCAGAATAAAATTCGCCCTTGTGGGCGTTTTTTTGTTTGTTTTTTTGTCATTTCCGATTAAATTAGGAAAGACAGCTTGGCATATTCGTGCGAATATGCCGAGTATTTTGTTTTGGTTTTTATTATTGTGGTTGCAGGAAAGGAAATTTTGGAGTAAGATAAAGTTGTCGGTAAATTTGTTTTGCTGGCAAAATTCGTAAAACTAAATAATGATTGCCTAAACCTAAAATGAAAATTTTAGGCATGGCAAAAAGTCTAAACAAGCATAGAGAACCCATCATGGGGTTTGCTTGTTTAGCCATATTGGGAAACCGATATGAGTGGCTTCGGTCACTACCTGTGGTGGGCTTTTTGTTGCCCTAAAAACAAAAAATAAAGAATATAAATTTATGGCAACAATAAATTTTAAATGTAAAAGTGCAGTTTGGAATCATCATTTGTCAGTGCCTTATAGGGTTTTGGAAAAAGATAATAAACTTTCTTTTAAAGGGAAAAATGATGATGAAAATTTGATAATTGAGGCAGATAATTTGCTGGCATTAAAATCTCTTTTGCCAAAATATCAAGGTAAAATTAAATGTATTTATATTGATCCGCCATATAACACGGGAAATGAGGGTTGGATTTATTCGGATAATGTAAATAGTCCAATTATTAAGGAATGGCTTAAAGAAGGACCAGTTGGAACAGATGATTTAACAAGGCATGATAAATGGCTTTGCATGATGACGCCAAGGTTAAAATTATTGCGAGAATTATTGAGTGATGATGGAGTTATTTTTATTAGTATTGATGACAATGAAGTTAGTCGATTAAAAGACTTGATGGAAGAAATTTTTGGCGATGGTAATATAGATGTTTGTGTTTGGAAAAAAATTGATCCAAAATTTGATAAAAATACAAATGCAAAAATAATAAATAGAACCAAAAGAATACACGAATTTATTCTAGTTGGGTATAAAAACAAAAATGATACAATTTTTGATAAAATTAGAAAGTTACCAAGGTGGAATAAAGAAAAAAATAATCCTGATAACGATTTAAGAGGTGGTTGGGAATCGGGAATATTGTCTTTTGAAGAAGGACATGAAAATGAAGATAAAAATTCAGAATATTATTATACAATAGTTGCTCCATCTGGTAGAAAAATAACAAGACAATTTTTTATCTCTAAAAAAGAATTTGAAAATTTTGTTTTGGATAATAGAATATACTTTCCCAAAAAAGGAGATGGAATTCCAAGGTTGAAAATTTTTGAAAATGAAGAAAAAGATTTTTATTTTGAAACAATAATTGAGGGAATGGGGTCATTAAATTCTGCAAAAAAAGAGCTGTTGGAAATTTTTGGAAATGAAGATGTTTTTGATACTCCAAAACCAGTAAAAGTTATAAAAGAAATAATTAGAGCGACTACGAAAAAAGACGATATGATTTTAGATTCTTTTGCTGGATCGGGGACAACTGCTCAGGCGGTTTTGGAATTAAATGAAGAAGATAGGAAAAATGGCAAAGAGGGAAACAGAAAATTTATTTTAGTACAGTTACCCGAAGAAACTAAAAAAGATAGCCCAGCTAAAAAAGCAGGTTTTGATTTTGTGCACGAAATTACTCGCGAAAGAGTAAAGCGAGTTTTAGAAAAAATTAAAAAAGAAAATGGTGAAAAAAATGCGACTGGATTTTCATATTTAAAACTTGGGTCAAAAATTGATGCAGAAGAACTTTTGGCTGGTAAATTACCAGATTATAAAGAACTGGCAAAATATGTGTTTTATTTGGCTACTGGTAAAATTTTGGAAAACGACCCTGCTTCGCATAAAGCTACGCAGGGCGAGAAAAAATATTTTGTGGGCAAAAATGGTACAGAGTCAATTTATTTGATTTATGAGAAAGATCGCGAAAAATTAAAAAATTTGGCAGTTGATTTGGATTTTGTAGAAAAAATAAAAAGTGACAAAAATAAAAAAATTGTTTATGCTCCTGCTTGTTTTTTAGATGATGAAGTTTTGGAGGAAAAAAATATAAATTTTGTAAATATACCTTACGGTCTACTATAATTTTATGATTTTAAAAGAATATCAAATAAGCGTTATAAAAACGCTTAAAGAATTTTTTACAAAAGCTAGTCAAGAAAAAGAAATATCTCAAAAGCAGGGAAATGATTTTTGGTTAAGTTTACTATATGACAAGCATTATAATAGATATAATTTTGCAGATAAGCCTAAGAATGGATTAGGTGAGCAATACCCAAGAATTTGTTTAAAAGTTCCAACAGGTGGAGGAAAAACTCTTTTGGCTGTGAAAGCAATTTGTGAATATCAAGAAAATTTTGCTAAACAAAAAACTGGTTTGGTAGTTTGGATTACACACAGAGAAACAATTTATCAGCAAACAATAAAAAATTTGCAAAATAAAAATCATTATTATAGACAAACATTAGACCAACTTACGCAAAATAAAACAATAATTGTGGAAAAGGGGCAGGCAATAAGAAAAGATGATATTAAGAATAATTTGGTTGTTTTAATGCTTATGATACAGTCTGCTAAAAGGAAAACAAAAGAAGGAATGAAAATTTTTAAAGATAACGGTAGCTATATGGATTTTTTTCCACAGGAAAATAAAAGCCAAGAACAAAAAGAAATTTTAGAAAAATATGTAAATTTAGAATTTTTTGAGGAGTCAATTTTTAATAGGAATGTTATAAAAACAAGTTTAGGAAATGTTATAAGAACTTCTGGTGCATTTTTTGTGATAGATGAGTTTCATACAATGTTTTCTAAATTAGCAAAAAGTACGATTGATGACTTAAACCCAGAGATGGTTTTGGGGTTGTCTGCCACGCCAAGAGAAAGACATTTTGAAAATGATCCAGCAATGAATGTATTAGTAAAAATTACAGGTAAAGAACTGCAAGCCGAGCAAATGATAAAAATTCCTTTAGAATTAGTTGACCCTCAAAGAAATGAAAACTGGAAGGAAATAATTGATAAAGTTGGATTTGCGGTTGA
>CAINWR010000008.1 GCA_903854535.1 Candidatus Staskawiczbacteria bacterium
GTTATTGGCCATCAAGCCCCCATATCTTTATTGCTTGGTAAAATTTATAATTTGTCACAAGATCAAATTTTTAAGAAATATTTTGGAAATAAAAGGATCAAGAACGCTCAATTAATTGAAATAAAATAAATTTATGAAAATTGTAAAAAATCAAGGAAAAATTGAAATTGCGGAATTGAAAGAGATGTCAAAAAAGATGTATGACAACTTGGTAAAAGCTGTTGTTGATATAGAGAAAGATATTTTGATTTTAGACGCGGGACTACATTCTGACTTAGAAGAATTTTTAATAGAAACAGAAAATTGCCAGCCACAAAATTTGTGGGGTATAAATTTGTGGCCAGAAAAATCACCAGAAGAATTTGTAGAATTTGATTCTATGATAAATTTAAAGCCGGCTTGGGGCAACAGAACTCGTGGCATAGATGATGAAAAAATAAGAGAGAAAATAATTTTAATAGTAAATAAATCAATCGCAAAATGATAGTTTTCCACCAAAATTTGACAAAAGAAAGATGGCAAAAAATGTCTTTTGAAGAGCAAATGGCAAATGTGGGCTCGGAAATTGGCAGAGCTATCAATTGGAAAAAAAATGACCCACAAAGAAGCAGGGCGTGTTTTGATAGAGGCCTAGAACTTCTAGATTTAACCAGAGAAGATCCAAAAAACCACACTAGGATAAAACTTAAAGAGCTTTGCCGTTTGCGCGAAATTTTGGCTGACTATTTTTATTTTGAAAATTCTTACAAATCCACCGATGCGCAATGGAACAATTATTTTATGAATTTTAATTATTTAATAGCAAATAAAAAATATGGCATATAATTTCCCAAAAACAGAAGAAGACATACTCAAATTTTGGAATGAAAAAAAGATTTTCGAAAAATCTTTAGAGCAAACCAAAAATCCAATTAAAGGCAAAAGAAAAGATTTTGTGTTTTATGATGGCCCACCATTTGCTACGGGCACTCCACATTATGGCCACCTTTTGCAAAGCGTAATTAAAGATGCAATCCCCCGCTACAAAACAATGCAAGGATTTTATGTAGAACGCCAATGGGGTTGGGATTGTCATGGCCTACCAATTGAAAACATTGTAGAAAAAGAACTTGGCAGTAAGGGTAAAAAAGAGATTATAGAAATGGGGGTTAAAAAATTTAATGATCTGTGTCGCGACAAAATTTTTACTTTTATTAAAGAATGGGAAACAATGATTCCAAGGTTTGGCAGATGGGCAGATATGGCTAAACCCTATCGCACAATGGATTTTGAATATATGCAAAAAGAGTGGTGGGCATTTAAAGAACTTTATAACAAAGGCTTAATTTACGAAGATTACAGATCAATGCATATTTGCCCAAGATGTGAAACCACCTTGAGTCAAGGCGAGGTTTCAGAGGGTTATAAAGATATAAAAGACTTATCAGTTACAGTAAAACTAAAAATAAAAAACCCAGAAAAACACGATTTACCAGAAAATACTTATATTTTAGCTTGGACCACTACCCCTTGGACATTGCCTGGGAACGTAGCTTTGGCTGTAGGAGAAAAAATAAAATATGTACTTGTAAATTTAAATAATGAAAATTTAATTTTAGCAGAAGAAAGATTAAGCACTGTTTTAAAAGATAAAGAATATAAAATAGAAAAAAAATTTTTAGGCGAAGATTTAATTGGTATAGAGTACGAACCGTTGTTTGATTATTATGCAAAAGATGAAAATTTAAAAAATAGAGATAATGGCTGGAAAGTAGTTTCTGCAGATTTTGTGACCACAGAAGATGGTACAGGAATTGTCCACATTGCCCCAGCTTTTGGAGCAGATGATATGGCACTTGGTAAACAGAAAAACTTACCTTTTGTCCAACATGTAAAAATGGATGGTACATTTAAAGAAGAAACACGAGAATTTATTGGAATAGATTTGAAACCAAGAGCCAAAGATAAACCAGAAGAAATTAGAGAAGCTGATTTAACAATGGTTAAATATTTAGAAGAAAAAGATTTAGTTTTTTCCTATGAAAAATATGAGCACTCTTACCCTCATTGCTGGAGGTGCGATACAGCTTTGCTGAATTATGCTACAAGCTCTTGGTTTGTAGCAGTAGAAAAAATAAAATCTATATTACTTAAAACTGCAGAAAATATAAACTGGTCCCCTGCTCACATAAAAAAGGGCAGATTTGGTCAATGGCTGGAAGGCGCCAGAGATTGGTCTATTTCTCGCCAACGTTTTTGGGCAAATACTATTCCTGTGTGGAGATGCAATCTATGCAAAAAACAAATTGTATTTGCTACGGCAGAAGAACTCGAAAAATCAAGCGGAATAAAAGTCACAGATTTACATAAAGACATTGTAGATGCAGTTGTATTTGATTGTGATTGTGGCGACAAAATGCAGAGAGTACCAGATGTTTTAGATACTTGGTTTGATTCTGGATCTGTACCTTTTGCCACAAATAGAGAGATACCAGCAGATTTTATTGGTGAAGCTCAAGATCAAACAAGGGCTTGGTTTTATTACCAGCACGTTTTATCTGGGGCCCTGTTTGGTAAAGAAGCTTTTAAAAATTGTGTTGTCACTGGAATTGTGCTAGCAGAAGACGGTAAGAAAATGTCTAAAAAACTAAAAAATTATCCAGACCCAGTAGAAATGATAAATAAATATGGAGCAGATGCAATGCGTTTTTATATGCTCAATTCTCCTGTGGTACAAGCTGAAAATTTATCATTTTCTGAAAAAGGGGTAGATGAAATTGTAAAGAAAAATATCAGTAGGTTACAAAATGTACTTTCATTTTACCAGCTTTATCAAGATCAAACTTTAGCTTCTGATAATAGCAAAAATATCCTTGATTTATGGATTTTATCTAGACTTAATGATTTGATAAAAGATATAACTAATGGTTATGAAAATTACAGAGTTGATTTAGCTACCCGCCCACTTACAGACTTTATTGACGATTTTTCTGTTTGGTATTTAAGAAGAAGCAGAGATAGATTTAAAGAAAATAACCAAGACAAAACAAATGCACTTTCAACTTTACGTTATGTTTTATATAATTTATCTTTAGTTATAGCTCCTGCTATGCCATTTTTAGCAGAATATATTTTTAATATCGTAAAAGAAAATAACGATAAAGAAAGTGTACACTTATGCAATTGGCCAGAAGCTAAAGAAACAAATAGTCAACTTTTAGCAGAAATGCAAGAGACAAGAGATGTTGTTGCTAAAGCACTTTCCGAACGAGTAGCTAAAGGCATAAAAGTAAAACAACCACTCGCTTCCCTCAAAATCAAAAAACCCAATTTAAAATTAAGCGATGAACTACTTGACTTGATTAAAGATGAAATAAACGTGAAAGAAATTTTGTTTACAGAAAATATTACAAGCGAAGTTGAATTAGACACAAATCTTACAGAAGAATTAAAAGAAGAAGGTATTTTGCGAGAAATAATTAGAACATTGCAAGGTGAAAGAAAAAATCAAAACTTAGTTCCAAGTGATAAAATTTCTGTTAAAATTTTTGCTACAGATTATGAGATAAATATCATAGAAAAAAATAAAGATTTATTACTCAAAGAATTCCGTTCCACAGAAATAATTACAGAAAATGGAACTGAATTAAAAATCGAAATTCAAAAAATATAATTAAAATTAAAAAAATGACAGAAGAAACAAAACCAGACAATCTTTTTCATGGTAAATCACAAGTCTCAAAACTAGATCTTTTGCGCGAATTAAAATCCCCTAACTTCTTGAGACAGATAGGTATGGAATACAAATTAGATGGTAAATATAAAAGAGCTTTAACTCCTCAAAATATTGATGAAATAATAAATGCTATGCTTCCAGCAGAATATGAAGGGATTATCAGCAAGATTGAAGCTGAAAGTGCTGTTAAAAAATATACCAAAGAAATAGCTCAAATGCGAAAAGAATTAAAACCCACTCCAGAAATAATAGCCAAAGAAGAAATGCTAAGATTTTTTAAAACTGTTTTTGGATTGTAACTATATGTCTATTATATACAGAACTAAAGGGTTTATTTATAAAAAGAGAGATAGAGGTGAAGCAGATAGAATTTTTACTGCTTTTGCTTATGATTTTGGGAAAATTGATATTTGGGCAAAATCCATAAGAAAAATTGATTCTAAACTAAAATCCGGAATTGATATTTTTTATTTATCAGAAATTGAATTTGTACAAGGAAAAAAGAAAACTTTAACTGACACATTTTTAATTAACAAATTTACAGAAATTACAAAAACTCCTGAAAAATTTATAATTGCTAAAAAAATTGCTAAATTATTAGATGATTTTGTAAAAGGAGAAGAGCATGATCACGAGATTTTTAATCTACTTATTGAAACATTTGAAAAATTAAATTTACATACTTTAAATCCTAAATACTATACTTTAATCTATTTATCGTTTGTTTGGAATTTTTTTGCAATTTTAGGATATGAACCAGAACTTTCAAACTGCGCTCATTGCCACAACAAACTTAATGAAAAAGAGCTATATTTCTCTAACAAAGATGGTGGAATAATCTGTAAAAATTGCCTAGATGAAAAGAAAAAAATAAATACCCAATATCTATCTACTTTAAAGATAAATTCTGATATAATTAAAATATTAAGAATAATTTTTAAAAATGATTGGAATATAATTTCAAAATTAAAAATAAATCTTGAAACACAAAAAGAACTAAATAATATTTCCAAAAATTATTATTTATATTTATTAACGTCTCATTCATTTAAAAAATAAAAATTTATGATTTTAACTTATATATTATTTTTTATTGGTTTTTTATTTTTAATAAAAGGGGCTGATCTTTTAGTTGATGGGGCTTCTTCTGTGGCAAAAAAGTTTGGTATTTCAGCTTTAGTTATTGGGCTTACTATTGTGGCTTTTGGCACTTCAATGCCAGAGCTTATTGTAAATATTTTTGCCAGTATTCAGGGCAATACAGATATTGCAATTGGTAATATTTTAGGAAGTAACACTGCAAATATTTTATTAATTCTTGGAATTTCATCTTTAATATATCCTTTAGCTGTTAAAAAAGGAACTACTTGGAAAGAAATTCCTTTTAGCTTTTTAGCTGTTATTGTTTTAGCTATAATGGCTAATGATATGTTTTTTGATAAAGCTAACTATTCTGCTATAACTAGAATTGATGGATTTATTTTACTTAGTTTTTTTGTAATATTTATGTATTATATATTTGGTATTAGTAAAACTAGCGCCAATGAGACACAAGAACAAGAACCCAAAATTTATTCTTCTCTAAAATCAACTTTAATGATAATATTAGGATTAATTGGGCTAACTCTTGGAGGAAAATGGATTGTTGATGGCGCTGTAGCTTTTGCAAGCAGTTTTGGAGTTAGTCAAGCATTAATTGGCCTAACTATTGTAGCTGTAGGAACATCTTTACCGGAGCTTGCCACTTCAGCTGTAGCTGCATATAAGAAAAATGTTGATATTGCAGTTGGTAATGTTGTTGGATCAAATATATTTAATATATTCTGGATTTTAGGAGTTTCTGCAATAATAAAACCTTTACCATTTTCAAATACATTAATGATAGATGTTTTTATGACAGTTTTTGCAACAACAATTCTGTTTGCATTTTTGTTTATTGGTAAAAAACATATTCTTGAAAGATGGCAAGGTGTATGCTTTATTGTATTTTATATTATTTACATAATTTATTTAATCTTTAGAGGATAAAAAAATAAAATTCTATTATTAATTTAAATTTAAGCTTATGATAATGCCATCAAGACCAAATATGCCTCCACCAAGGCCAAATTTACCTCAAAAACCAAATTCGCCTTCAAGGCCAAGTTTTTTATCAAAACCAAATCAAGAAAGCGCCCCTCAAAGTAGAAGAGTTTTTGATATAAAAAAATCTTTAAAAAAATTAACTAATGAACAAGTAGGTAGAAAATTAGATAGACAAACAGGATTTAGCAGTAGCGATAAAAAGGCTTTAGAAGATACTATTTTTGACCCCAAATATGCATCTGATGGAGTTATAACTAATAGTGAAATTAAGTGGATGGAAAAAAAATTAGATCAAGATATAAAATGGAATAGAGATCCTAAAACAGGAAAAAGATTTGATCCATGGACAAGAGAGGGTCAATTGGGAAGAAAAGATTTGCTTGAACAACGCGATCGTTTAAAACAAATAAAATTAGGCAAATTTAAATAAAAAAAGACTACTTATTAAATTAAGTAGTCTTTTTTTATTAACTTATTTTACAAACAATAAACCCACAAAGCTTACTACTGTGATCAAAAGCATTGAGGAAAAAAACTTCACAGCAAATTTTCTGTTTCCTTGAAAGAATGAATACATTGATTTACTAGCTAAATTTGTAGCACTTACCAATAAGAATGTAATTACTGCAAATTTTAATGTAATTGTGTTTCCTGCCATTTCAGCTAAGTTAACCATAATTGCATCTATTCCAGCAAAAGAAGCAATTAATGAGCTTATTACAAATCCAGATTTACCAAACAGTATTAAACAAATCTTTGTTACTAACTTAACTGCAATTAAAATTCCAGCAAATTTCAAAGCTGGGGCTAAAGAAAATATTTTACCTTTTTTGCTTTCTTCCGCTACCTGCTGATTTTGCCCCACCGGTTCTTTGGTCTTTAAAAAGAAAATTGCTAAAAATGCTGCAGTAATTATCATTAAAAGTAAACTTGGAAGCAGTGATGCAAGCCACTTACCATTTAAAGGTCCTACTAAAAGAAAAATCTGAAGAAAGCTTGCCATATTAGCTAAAATCGCAGCCCCTACAAGATAATTTGAAATACCATTTTTTTTACTTTTTTGTGCTAAAGATTGAGTTGTTGAAGTAGAAGAAATAAACCCTCCCACGCAACTTGCAAGAGTAAACCCACCTTTGTCCCCAATTAATCTACCAAGAATATATCCAAAAACATCAATTCCAGTTATTAAGGCAACTACAATCCAAATTTTATAAGGATTAATTAATTCTATTGTAGCAAATTGACCCAAGCTTACTCCTAAATTTTCAAGTATTGAAGCTAATGCCGGGATATCTACTAATTTATAACCAACATTTGGTAAAAATGGCAATATAACCAAGGCAATTATTGCATAACTTATAAATGACTCTACTTCACTTGCAGAAATTCCTGCCATAATTTGCTTAGTCTTTGCTTTAACTGATAATATTAAAACAATAACCACAAAAAGTGCAACTATTAATTGCAAAGGAATTATATTTAGCATTGGCAAAAGTCCAATTATAAAAGTAAAAATAATTCCCAATTCACTAGTCATACCCATGTCTTTTGTGGTATAAGAACTAATTGCATAATAAACTACTAAAACTGTAAAAAATACCACAGCTATTATAAAAGCTAAAAACTGTAAGCCTGTTATGTAAAAAATTCCACATATTGATCCAAGTAAAGCAATTAATGCGTGAGTACGAATTCCACCCGCATTACCTTCTCCTTGATGACTACTTTCTCTTTCAAGGCCAATGGCAGATCCAAACAACAATGCTAAAAATAAATTCAACGAATAAATTGGCAACATATTTTGTAAATAATTAATAATAATTACTTTATAATATCACAAAACAAAAATTTTCTGCAATAGCCTTGTTTAGTTTGTCAAAAATTAATATAATTATAAAATACAATTAATCACCAATATTATGAAGATAGAAAATATTTATATTGGCACATGGATACCCAGAGCTTCTATTCATTTAAAAGAAATATATAAATTCCTTAACTCTGGCGAATCATCTGTCAAAGGTTTGGATATTAAAAAAGTAAAAAGTTTAAAGGAAAATCTATTTATAGATAAAATTGAATTTATAAAAGACAAAAAAATAGATTTAATAAAAGCTTTTTGCAAAGAATGCGATATTTCTATATCAGAAGAAGGAATAATAATATTGAAATCTAAAAATAAAATAAATGATGGGAATTTTCAAAATACTCGAATAAATTTAGAAAAATTTTTTATTGAGAAATTTTCACCTGCAATAAAATATTTATTTTCTCTTGGAGCTCCCCTACCAAAACAACTTCAAGATATAAGAGAAGTATACCCAACAATAATTACTTTAAGAGATTGCTTAAAACAAGAAGCGTTAGAATTTATTAAAAAAGAAAACCTAAAAATATATTCTGAAAATAAATATGGAAAAATTGAAGTTTTTTTTGGTGAAGATATAAATATAATAAATTTAGATGGTGCGAAAGAAGATAAGAAATTTGAAACTCTTTTGCAAGATATAATATTTTTAAAAGAGCTTTCATTATACTTAGCAAGTTGTTTAAATATACATAGAGAAATCTGGGAAAAAATAGATCTTGTACGAGAAGCAAAAGAAATAGCATATAAAGATTTCCCAGGAATAAGAGAACAAATAAATGGATTTTTAAAAACTTTATCTTTAACAAAAGCAAGAATCAATCAAATGTCAGATATTATTGAAACTAGAAAAGAATTAGAATCAAAAGAAGAGATAACTGAATTAAATAATCTAAAAATAAATAGAACTCAAAATTTAATAGGAGATATAAAATATATAAAAGATTTATGGGAAATAACAATTGAATATGCAAACAATACTTTAAATTTACTAGACTCATTATCACAAGAAAGCATTCAAAGAGAATTGAGTACTCTTAAATTTGTTTCTTTATTAGCTGCTATTACAAGTTTCTTTGGCATGAATATTGCTTTTCCATGGGAAGAAAGATGGCCAAATATTTTTATAAGCTCGTTTGTAGTAATTTTTGTTATAGCCTTAATTGCATTACTATTTTATTTCTTTTTGAAAATATTTGTATACAATAGAAAGTTTAAAATTAAAGATATTCAATAAAAATTTATGAAAAATATTTTTAAAAATAGATTTGTACATATAGCGATCCTATTGATTTGCGCATTATTTTTAAGGTTTTTTTTAGAAAGCTTTATCAGCGATGATTATTCATTTTTAATAAGAATGGCTAGTATAATTATTATCCTTTTATTTGGAGGATTCTTTGTACTAAAAGGCGTAGCTAAAGTAATTGAAGAAACTACTGAAGTTTTAAGTGAAAGAACTAAAATTGCTTCAGGACTTTTACAATCATTGGGAACTGCTTTTCCAGATATGGTACTTGGAGTTGTAGCTGCTATAGTATCTTTAAGTTTAGTAAAAACTGATTATCCTCGTGCTATAAATTTTGCTATAATAGCTGCTGCTACTACGTTTGGTTCTAACATTTACAACATTGCTCATGCAACATGGTGTGTGTTTCGCCAAAATATAGCAAACAAAGAAGAGAAAAATGTGCTTATGTTTCCATATACAAAAATTGGTGGCCATGTGATTCCAATGAAAAATCATAAAACCAAACCATCTTTACCAGAAATTGATACTTCAGTTGATATTTTAAATACTTTGACTATTTTAACTGCAATTGTAGCAATTTCAATGGTTATTTTTGGCCAAGTTGCAACTCCTCCACCAAACATGAAGGGCGACTTATATCAATTAATAAGACCCGTAGGAGGCGTTGTTTTACTTTTATGTATTGTAATAATGTTTTATTTTAGAAAATCAAAAAGAGAGCATATTATAGAAAAAGAAATTGAGAAAGAAGAAAAATATTATAGCAAAAAATCAACTTGGTTAATCTTAACAGTTTTGCTTATTTCAGGTATTAGTATTTTATTTACTGCAGAGTCTATGGTAAAAGCAGTTGAGGCTTTTTGTGATATTACCGGACTACCATTTGTAATTGCTGGTGTTTTAGCAGGAGTAATTGGGTGTATTGGAGAAATGATTGTGGTTCACAACTTCACCGTAAACCCCAAAGGTAGAATTGGAGATGCTTTAGTGGGAGTTGCAATGGACAACATTGTAACCACTATGGGAGCTTCTATTGTGGCTGTAATGGGCGGTATATTTTTGGGAGGAAACGCATTAATTTTAATTTTTGTGATTATTTTAACTTTAAACGCGGTTTTAATTTGGCAAATTTCAAAATTAAAAAGTTATTTCCTAAAAACATAAAACACAATTAAACTACAATATAGTTGGGTTAGTGCGTGTTAACCTAAAATAAATAATAAATGCATAATCAATCGTTTGTATGTTGTAGACATACAAACGATATTCAACGAATTCGTTGAATAGCTCGTGAGTCAGGTTGTCGTATGATAACCGAAGATAAAATTTAAAAATAGAAAAGTTTAAAAATATAAATATGTACCAAGCAGAAAACAAAGTATGTCAAAATTGTAAAAAGGACTTTGTGATAGAGCCCGATGATTTTGCGTTCTATGAAAAAATAAAAGTTCCACCGCCAACCTTTTGCCCAGAGTGTAGGATGATAAGGAGGTTAGCATTTCGAGATTTTCGTGTGCTGTACAAAAGAAAAAGTGATTGGAATGGTAAAACTATTTTTTCTATTTTTTCACAAACTTCACCCGTTAAAGTGTACGAGAGAGAAGTGTGGTGGTCAGACCAATGGGATCCAATGCCATATGGACAAGACTACGATTTTTCAAGGCCTTTTTTTGAGCAACTTAAAGAGTTATTTTTAAAAGTTCCGCAACCTAGCCAGACAATGTGGAATGCTGTTAATAGTGAATATTCTACAGGGTCAAAAGATGTTAAAAATTGTTATTTGACTTGGGTTTTAACTTTTTGCGAGGATTTAATGTATAGCGCTTGGGTGAACAAAGCAAGAAATTGTATTGATGTAACTTTAGTTGATTCCTCCGAAGATTGCTATGAATCGCTTGGATTAATTAAAACCCAAAAAATATTTTTTTCAGTAGATTGTGAGGAATGCTCAAATGTCTGGTTTTCTAAAAATTTACAGGGTTGTATGAACTGTATAGGATGCTGCAACTTGCGAAACAAAAATTATTATATTTTTAACAAGTCTTATACAAAAGAAGATTATGAGCAAAAGTTTTTAGAATTTAATTTAGGTTCTTTTAAAAATTTAGAGAGTTTCGCGGCTAAGGCTAGTGATTTTTTTGCCAAAAACATTGTGCGTTATGCTCACGGCAAACATAATTTCAATGTTTCGGGCGAATATATCAATAATTCTAAAAACGTGCATAATTCTTATTATGTTACTGGTGGTGAAGATTGCAAATATGCGCAATATTTAATAGCGTCTTCTAGCAGGGATTGTTATGATTTCACACAGTGGGGAGAAAATTCTGAGCTTATTTACGAAACATCAAGTTGCGGGGAAAATTCCTCACGAATTAAATTTTCTTACAGAACATATCGTGATTCGCATGATTGTACTTACTGTATGCAGTGTGCAGGTTGCTCTAATCTTTTTGGATGTGTCGGTTTACAGAAAAAACAGTATTGCATTTTAAATAAACAATATACCAAAGAGGAATATGAATCTTTGGTGCCCAAAATTATTGAACACATGAATATAATGCCTTTTGTAGGTAAAAAGGGTTTGGTATATAAATATGGCGAGTTTCTGCCTATTGATATTTCGCCGTTTTCCTATAATGAATCTCTTGCCTTTAATAATTTTCCGTTGACAAAGGAACAAGCTATAGCCGAAGGTTATACATGGAAAGATTCAGAGAAAAAAGATTACAAAATTACGCAGGATCCAGAAATAATTCCAGATCACATAAAAGATGTGAAAGATGATATTTTAGACAAAGTAATTGGGTGTGCACACAAAGGCCAGTGTTCTTGCCGATGCACCATAGCTTTTAAAATAACAAAACAAGAGCTTGATTTTTATAGGACGCACAATATCCCAATCCCCAGACTATGTCATAATTGTAGGCATGTAAAACGTACTAAGAATCAAAGCCCAATGAAGCTTTGGCATAGGAAGTGTATGAAGCAGGGATGTCAAAATGAATTTGAGACAAGTTATGCTCCAGATAGGCCAGAGATTGTTTATTGTGAAACGTGCTATAATAATGAAGTGGCGTAAACAACAAAATCATATTAATATTAAATTATGGAGAAAAATTTTGACAATTGGAATATAATAAAAAAAGAAACTCATGCCAAGCAATTGTTACCACTTTTTTCTGAAAGAGAAGTTTGGTGGTGTCAACTTGGAGTCAACATAGGCAGTGAGGAAGACGGCAAAGGTGTAAATTATCTTAGACCTGTACTTATTTTAAGAAAATTTAACAAAAACATCTTTTATGGTTTGCCAATAACTTCCAAAAATAAAGAAGATATTTTTCATGCATCAATAAATTCAGGTGAAATTCAAGGGTCTGTTATTTTGTCTCAAATGAGACTTATTGACGCAAAAAGATTAAGCCACCTTTTTAGCAAAATTACCAACAAGGAATTAAATGAAATAAAGAAAAAACTCAAGGATTTAATCTCTTGAGTTTTTCTGTAGTTTTATATTTTTACCTCCGCAAAGCGGAGTCGTGCCAAATGGCAATTTGTATATTAAGTATATCAAATTAAACATCCTTGTCAAGAGCAGGGAAAAAATACTATGAACAAAACAATCATTTTTATAATTCTATTTTTAATAATTATAGCTAGTTTTTTGGGCTTTTGGTATTATAGGGATAAAGTTTTCTCAAAAGAAATTTTGAGATTAGAAATTTTAGGCCCTGAAAACACAAAAATGGGAGATGAAGTTGAGTATACTGTAAAATATAAAAACAATGGTAACTTTGTTTTACAAAAACCAAAATTAATTTTTGAATTACCAGAAAATTCAATGACTGAAGACAGCAAAACAAGATTTATTGAAGAACTAGAAGATATTTATCCTGGAGATGAAAATTTTGCAAAATTTAAAGGATTTTTAATTGGTAAAGATAATGACTTAAAAGTAGCTCGCGCGTGGCTATCTTATACTCCCAAAAATTTAACTGCAAGATATGAATCAGACACAACTTTTACCACCAAAATAGAAAATGTGCCAATTACAATTGATTTTGACTTGCCAAGCAAAGCAGAAAAAGGCAAAGAACTTTCATATTCTTTAAATTATTTTTCCAATATTGATTATCCTCTTGAAAATTTAAGCATAAAAATAGATGAGGTAGATGGATTTAATTTTAGCAAATCAGAACCAATTTCTTTGGATAATTTAGAGTGGAAAATCCCTACATTATTAAAAACTCAAGGAGGAAGAATAAAAGTAACAGGCTTAATTACTGCAGAAAAAGGCAAACAACTAAACTTTGTAGCTAAAATTGGAATGCGCCAACAAGGACAATTTGTAGTTATTAAAGAAAAAAATATTTTTGTAGATATTATAGAACCTCAGATTTTTATATCACAACAAATAAATGGATCTTCAAATTATATAGCAAGCCCTGGAGAAAATTTACATTTTGAAATATTTTTTAGAAATATTGGCTCATCTTCTTTTGAAAATTTACTTTTATTAGCAAAATTTAATAGCTCTGCATTTGATCTTAACTCAATTCAATTAGAGAACGGAGAGATAAGACAACAAGATAATTTAATTGCCTTTGATTATAAACAAAACTCTCAACTAAAATATCTTGGCCCTCAACAAGAAGGAAAAATCGAATTTGACATAAAATTAAAAGATAGCTGGGATTTTACTGATTCAGAGAAAAATAATTTATCAATTAAAAATACTATTCAAGTTTCAGAAATAAGCCAACAGTTTATAACTAAAGTAAACTCCAAGTTAGAAATTTTCCAAAAAGCATATTATACCAATCAATTTAATATTACAAATTATGGCCCATTGCCACCAAAAGTTGGAGAAGAAACAACATATGCAATCACCTGGCAAGTTAAGAATCTTTCAAATGATGCAAAAAACATAAAAGTAAAAGCTGTTATGCCACAAGGTATAAGCTTAACTGGAATTATTGAACCAGAAAGTGAGCTTGCAAGGTTTACTTTTGATAGATTAAGCAGAGAATTAATTTGGTCTATCGGAGATTTAAAAGCAGGAGAAAGTACTAATATTATGACTTTTCAAATATCTTTAACACCTCAAGCTTATCAGCAATTGAAAGTAATTGATTTAATAGGTCAAGCTACTGTATATGGAGAAGATCAATTCACAAATGCTTTAATTCAAAACACAGCTCCAGCAATAAACACCAACTTGCCAGACGATTCTCCAAATTCCAACAAAGGTACAATTCAATAAAAATTAATCCGCCAGCTGGCGGAAAAATTATGGCGAAAGAAAAAAGTTTTCCATTTTTAGCTCCCTTAGTAGTAGTAATTGTTTTAATTATTTTAGGAATAAGCTTGTTTTTTGCATTTCAAAAATCAAAAGATTTTTCTTTAAATCAAAACAAAAACCCAAATCAAGATAATAACCAACAAACTGCTTGCACAGAGGAAGCTAAAATTTGCCCCGATGGTTCAGCTGTAGGTAGAACCGGAGCAAATTGCGAATTTGCAGAATGTCCAACAATTGAAAATAAGGAAAAACTTTGCACAGATTCTGGAGGAAAAACAACAAATATAGATTGTTATTGTCCTGGTACACAAGATTTTTACAACACTTGTGCAATTGGAGGTTGCAGTTGCACTCCAGATCCAACTTTTAAGAGACAAATCAAAACCTGTGATTGCGGGCAAGACAATTGCTTTGATGGGTCAAAATGTGTTAAGATAACAAATAATTAATTATTAAAATTATGACAGACAATAAACAAGAAAACAGTTTAATGGAAAAAATAGTGAGTTTTGCAAAACGCAAAGGTTTTGTTTATCCATCTTCAGAAATTTACGGGGGTTTTGGCGCAATTTATGATTACGGCCCATATGGAGTAGAATTGGCAAATAATATAAAAAATGCCTGGTGGCAATACATGGTGCAGTTTAGAGAAGATATTGTAGGACTAGATTCTGCCATTTTTATGAGTCCTAGAATTTGGGAAGCTTCGGGGCATGTTAGTGGATTTTCAGACCCTTTAACAGAATGTAAAAAATGCCATACAAGATCCCGCGTAGATCATTTATTAGAATCAATCGGAGTTTTTGCTGATGAAAAAATGAATATAGAAGAAATAAATAAGTTATTATCTGAAAATGTAAGTAAGTTAAAATGTCCATCTTGCGGGAATTCCGACTTTACAGAAGTCAAAAAATTTAATTTGCTCGTAAAATCTAATTTGGGTAATTTTACAGAAGGTTGGCAAAAAGAACCTGTTTACTTAAGAGGAGAGACTTGCCAGGGTATTTATGTAAATTATAAAAATGTTTTAGATTCAAACAGAGTTAAAATTCCTTTTGGAATAGCTCAAATTGGAAAAGCTTTTAGAAATGAAATTACAGCTCGCCAATTTATTTTCAGAACCCGTGAGTTTGAACAAATGGAAATGCAATATTTTGTAAAACCAGAAGAAGAAATGCAAAAGTACGAAGAACTAAAAGAATACCGATGGAAGTTTTTTACAGAATTTTTAGGATTTAAAGAAGAAAATTTAAAATGGCACAAGCATGAAAATTTAGTTTTCTATGCTAAAGAAGCTTATGATATTGATTACAAATTTCCATTTGGTTTTACAGAAATGGAAGGAATCCATGCCAGAGGAAATTATGATTTAACGCAACATACAAAATTTTCTGGTACAAATTTGGATTATTTGGACATTGATTCAAAAGAAAAATTCATTCCTCATATTATTGAATCATCGGGTGGAGTAGGGCGAGCACTTTTAGCAAGCTTAACAGAATTTTATAATGAAGAGAAAACAGAAAATAGCGAAGAGAGAATTGTAATGAGATTTCCTATGAAACTTGCACCTATTAAACTTGCCATATTCCCATTATTAAAAAACAAACCAGAACTTGTTATCAAAGCTAAAGAAATTTTTAACGAGCAGAAAAAATATTTTATGTGCGAATTTGATGATAATGGAAATATCGGTAAGCGTTATCGCAGACAAGATGAAATCGGGACTCCATTTTGCGTGACTGTGGATTTCCAAACATTAGAAGACCAAACTGTCACCCTTCGCGACAGAGACACAATGAAGCAAGAACGTATAAATATTTCAGAATTAAAAAATTATATAACAGAGCAAATTAATAAATAATTTATGAAAAAATATAATAAAACAACTTTAAAAAATGGGTTAAGGGTGCTAACTGTGCCCATGAAAAACGCAAACTCTGTAACAGTTTTAATTTTAGTTGGAACTGGAGCAAAATATGAAACCAAAGAGCAAAATGGAATTTCTCATTTTTTAGAGCATATGTTTTTTAAAGGCACTAAAAAAAGACCAAACACTTTAATAATTTCCGAAACATTAGATAGAATTGGTGGAGAATATAATGCATTTACTTCAAAAGAAATTACAGGATTTTGGGCAAAAGTAGATAAGAAAAATACTGACGTGGCACTAGACTGGATTTCTGATATGTTTTTAAACTCCAAATTTGAGGAGCAAGAAATTCAAAGAGAAAAAGGCGTAATTGTAGAAGAATTAAATATGTATTTAGACACCCCAACTGCTTATGTGGGGGAACTTTTTGAAGACTTGCTTTATGGTAATCAACCAGCTGGTTGGAGAATTGTTGGTGAAAAAGAAAATATTTTAAGCTTTAATAGAGAAATGATTTTAGATTATTTTAAAAATCACTACTCCTCGCAAAACACAGTTGTTTGTGTTGCAGGAGCAATTAATCCAAAACAAATTGAAAATAAAATTAATAAATATTTTGCAAAAGTTAAAACAACAGCATTACCTAAAAAAGAAGTTACAAAAGAAATTCAAACAAAACCTCAAGTTTTAATTCACTACAAAAAAACAGATCAAACACACTTTTGCCTTGGAGTTAGAACTTATAATATGTACGATTCTCGCAAATATGCTTTGAGTTTAATGGGAATAATTTTAGGAGGTAATATGAGCTCTCGACTTTTTATTTCTGTAAGAGAAAGAAATGGCTTAGGTTACTACATCCACACTTCAAATGATACTACCACAGATACAGGATACTTAGTTACGCAATCTGGAATTAAAAATGATAGTTTAGAGAAAGCTATTAGCTTGGTGCTAGCTGAGTATCGTGATTTAAAAAATAAAAAAATTACTGCCAAAGAACTTCAAAAAGCTAAAGATTATTTAAGAGGTACTACCTCCTTATCTTTGGACAGTTCAGATTCTCAAGCTTCATTTTATACCTCACAAGAAGTAATGAACCAAAAACTTTTGAGCCCCGAAGAGAAATTAAAATTAATTGACAAAGTAACAGTAAATGATATAAAGAATGTAGCAGAAGATATATTTGTGCCTGAAAAATTAAATTTAGCAGTAATTGGGCCAATAGAAGAAAGTAAAAAAGAAGAACTACAAAAATTATTAAAATTATAATTTATGGAACAAAGGTTAGATATTTCATGGGGAACTATTATTAAAGTTTTGGCAATAGGCCTTACTTTATATATTCTTTATTTAGTAAGAGATATTGTTGTTTGGTTTTGTTTTGCTTTAATTATTTCACTTTTAGCTGATCCTGCAGTAAATTTTTTGAGAAAATTTAAAATACCAAAAATTATTTCTGTAATAATAATTTATTTATCTGTATTTGGTGCTATAGGATTATTAATATACGCAATATCCCCTCTTTTTGTAGAAGAAATAAAACAATTTAGCCAAAATATACCTGAATATTTTGAAAAAGTAAATCCATTACTTAAGAATCTTGGAGTTGAAGTTGCAGATAACTTTTCTGATTTCACAAAATCTCTTGTAGATGGCTTACAAGAAAGCTCTAAAAGTATATTCAAAGCAATTGGTACATTTTTTGGAGGAATTGCAGCTGCTTTAATAGTATTTATATTAGCTTTCTTTATATCAATAGAAGATAAAGCCACAGAAAAATTCTTAATATTATTATTCCCTACAAAATTTGAAAATAATATTAAAATGATTTTTGAAACTGCTCAAGTTAAAGTAGCTAAATGGTTTTGGGCAAGAATTTTAGCTTGTCTTTATGTGGGACTTTTATCTTTTTTGATATTTTATTTATTTGATATAAAATATGCTTTAGTTTTGGGAATTATTTCTGGCATACTAAACTTTGTACCTTATATTGGCCCTGCCATAACTTATATATTAGCTGGGGGGTTCACAATAATATCTAATTCATGGATTTTGGCTTTTTATGTTTGTATAGCATTATTTTTAATACAATCTTCAGAAAACAATCTTTTAACCCCAATTTTAATGAAAAAGTTTATTGACTTGCCCCCAATATTAGTATTGGTTTCTATTTTGGTTGGAGGAATGCTTTTTGGATTTTTAGGAACAATATTTGCAATACCAGTATTTGGTATTATTTATGAATTCTTAAAAGAATTTTTAGAAAGTCGTAGAAAAGGAGAAATGTCATCAGTATAATATTTATAAAACAAAAACAGCTCAAAAAGCTGTTTTTGCATATAAAAAAGTTAATTATTTTAAAATCATAAAAGAAATAATTACAGTTACAATCTGAATTGATATGCGATAAAAATTAGATATCTTTTTATCTCTTAAAAAGTGAATATGTTTACGATGAAAAAGATCGTGTAGCTTTAAAAGCTTATTTGGCATAATAGCTGACAAAACTGTTAAAGAGTCAGGTATAATTGAAACAAATGCACAAAGAAAAAATATTAAACTTTTATCGGTAAAAACAAATATAGATAAAATTCCTAAAATAACATCAACAAATAAATAAAACAATTCTGGTAAAGCTTTTTTAAATTTTTTTTGTATATTTTTTAAATTATCTATAGGATATTCTATATGAGGGAACAAATCTAAAAAATAATGGCTTAAAAGAGCCAAAACTATGGCAAAATAAGGACTTTCTACTAAAGAAGCAACTGCTACTCCAAAAATTATATGAACTAATAAAATCATAAATTTGTTGATTTTTAACTATTAAAAAGGTAATATCAAACTAATATCATCTTAATAAACTATTATACAATAAAATACTATGGAAAACAAAAATTTTTATATTACCACTACCTTGCCTTATGTAAATGCAGAACCTCATATTGGTTTTGCCCTAGAAATTATTCAAGCAGATGTTATTGCCCGCCATCAAACAATCTTGGGCAAAGATGTATTTTTTAATACAGGCACAGATGAACATGGATTAAAAATTTATCTTGGTGCAGAGAAAGAAGGAGTGGACCCCAAAACTTATTGCGATGGTTTTGCAGAAAAAAATAAAGATTTAAAAAAAGCTTTAAATTTAAGTTACAATAATTTTGTAAGAACTACAGATAAAAACCATATAAAATCAGCTCAAGCATTTTGGCTAAAATGCTTTGAAGCTGGAGATATTTATAAAAAAAATTATAAAGTAAAATATTGTGTAGGATGCGAGCTAGAAAAAACAGACTCTGAATTAGTTGATGGCAAATGCCCTATTCACCCAAACAGAGATATAGAAATAATAGAAGAGGAAAATTACTTTTTTAAATATTCAAAATACCAAAAACCTCTTTTAGATTTTTATGAAAAAAATCCTAATTTTGTAATTCCTGAAGGCAAATACAATGAAATAAAAGAATTTACCAAAAAAGGATTGGAAGATTTTAGTATTTCCAGATTAAAAGAAAAAATGCCTTGGGGGGTGGCAGTTCCTAATGATGATAAACATGTAATGTATGTGTGGTTTGATGCTTTAGAAAATTATATTTCTGTTTTAGGCTGGCCGCCTTGCCCACAAGATGGGCAGGCGAGCCTCGCCCCAGAGGGGCGGGCCAGAAACTTGTTTAATGATTTTTGGCCAGGTCTTCAAGTAGCAGGAAAAGATAATTTACGCCAGCAATCTTCAATGTGGCAAGCAATGCTTATGTCTGCAGGCCTTCCAAATTCAAAACAAATTTTTATACATGGATTTATCACTGTAAATGGACAAAAAATTTCAAAATCATTAGGAAATGTCATAAACCCCATTGAATTAGTAAATAAATACGGCACTGATGCAGTAAGATATTATTTACTTCGCGAAATTCCATCTGCAGAAGATGGTGATTTTACAATTGATAAATTTGAAGGCCGATATAATTCTGATTTAGCAGGAGGAATTGGTAATCTTGTCGCTAGAACCATAACCATGGCAAATAAGTTGCAAGTTATAAAGTTATCAAGTTATAAAGTCGCAAACGAAAACTTGCAAAAAGAGATCGAAAAAGTGAAAAATACTTGTGACAAAGCTCTTAATGAATTTAAATTCAATGAAACTTTAATCGCAATTTGGGAGCTTATCAGTTGGTGCGATAAATATATTAATGAAACTACTCCATGGTCTGCAAAATCAGATGAAGAAATCAGCAAAGCCAAAGAAGTTTTAAATGATTTGTTATGTGCCATAAATGAAATAAGTAATTTACTAAATCCATTTTTACCTGGCACCTCAGAAAAAATCAAAGAAATTTTAAAATCTGGGAGGTCCGAAATCCTTTTTCCCCGTTTAGTAAAATAAATAATCTAAAACATATGGAAAAAATTATTATTCCTCAAAGTATTGCTAATTTAAGTATTAATAGTACCGAACCTATCTATTTTGAAAAAGAAGGAAATACACCAAAAGTTTTTGAAATAGTTAATACAATTCTTGAACCATATGGCTATGAAGAGTTTTCATGTGGTCAATTTAAAAGAGTTGCTGGAGGCTCTGCAAATTCTTCCAAGAAAATAAAAAATTATGCAACGGGTAAGGGCTCAATCTCTAATGGTTTTACTCATATGGAAGATATTATAAATTATTGCCAAACAATTCTTGATAATTCCGTTTTAATCCCATTAGAGGATGTTATAAAAGAATTTAATTGGGCAAAAAAAGCAATTAATGAAAAATTTATAACCCTACATTCAAATGGAAAAATGAGATATGACATAGAAGCTATTATGGACATAACTAAAGGATTATTAAATGAAGTAGCTTTCAAAATAGATTGCAAAAATCATGAAATTGAAATCGAACTTAATAGAGATTTTTATGCAGGAACTAATAATACTGACCAAGGTCAAGATGTTAAAAAAATTAAATTTTTAGAAGAAAATTCGATAGAACCTAGTATTAAAATCCAGATAAAAGATGCTCAATATTTTCTTCTTGTGTCGAAAGCTGAATTTGATGGTGATAGACAAGCTAAATTATTTATTGGTTACAAAGTCCATTGGAAAAAAGCTAACACTGGTCAAAGATTTTTCAGAAGCCTTGGAGGTCGAGGAGAAGAAATATTCTCTGATTTTCCTACGTTGAGCGGTATAAGAGTTGAGAGAAGAGGCTGGGCGTTGAGAGAGGACTTTATAGATTTGCCAGCAGACCAAAATTATAAAGGAATGAGTTTTAATAATGATAATATGTGTGTATATTGGGATAGCTTAAGGGATATGAAAAATCTTTTCCCTAAGTTGCGTAATTTAATTATTTAATATAGTCATTATTTGTTTCGCAACAGCTTCTATAACGGGCACACTTACAGAATTTCCAAACTGCTTATATAAAGCGGAATCAGAAATTTTTGGCAACTTATAGTCTTCAGGGAAACCTTGAATTCTCGCACACTCAAAAGGAGTCAGTTTTCTGATTCCTTTTTTGTCCTTTATAATTGGAACATTATGACCGCCCATACCCATATTTGCAGTAAGAGTTGGACATACTCCACTTTTATTTTCTCTTACATATTGTCTACGCCACTGATAAACTTTGCCTTCCTCTTTCACAAAATTTTTTAATTTTTCGAATAATGGCTTCCCATTATAGTAATATTTTTCTGAAACATCATTTTCTAACAAATCAGTAATTTTTTTTGTTAAATTAATAGGATTGGGAAATAAAAACCTTTCAGCATAGTCTTTATTTTTAAAGCCTACTATATATATCCTTTCTCGGTTTTGCGGTATATTGCCATATTCCATACTATTTAAAACTTTCGCATTAACATAATATCCTAAATTTTCTAAAGTTTCTAATATTATTTTAAAAGTTCTCCCATTATCATGACTTTTTAAATTTTTTACGTTCTCAAGCAGAAAACCTTCGGGTTTCCTTATCTCAATAATTTTTGCTATATCAAAAAATAAATTCCCCCTTCCTTTTTCATCATTAAATCCCTTTCTATAACCAGCTATTGAGAAAGCCTGACAAGGAAAACCACCAAGTAAAAAATCAAATTCTGGTAAATCTTTAATACCTATTTTTTTAATATCCTCAACAACAAGTTTAGATGTTGGAAAATTTAAATCATAAGTATTTTTACATTGTTCATCAAAATCATTTGCAAAAACTGTATTAAATCCAGCTCTTTCAAAACCAATTCTTATACCTCCAATGCCGGCAAAAAGATCTATAGTTCTTAACTTATGCTTTATTTTTTTTAAATTACTTACTTCTTTACTGTTAGATATATTACTGATTACTTGAATGACAACTCCTCTAACCTCTACATCTTTTCTAAAAAATGGCAACATATTTGGATTTCTTGGTTCTAATCTAAATCTATTCTTTTCTCTATAAAGCTTTTTTAATGTTGCCTGATTATCATCAATTATAGCGACTACTGTTTGTCCATTTTCTGCAACAGACTGATTTTTTATTATAACTATATCTCCATCAAAAATTCCTTCATCAATCATACTATCGCCAACAACTTTAAGCGCATAATAATCCTTTGGATTTTTAATACTTGGATTAGAAACAAAGATGTTCTCTTGAAAATTTTCTACTATAGCATCAATTGGCTTCCCTGCAGATATTTTTCCAACTATAGGAATATTAAATACTGCTTTAAAATTTTTTGAAAAAGCAATAATTCTATAAGAATCAGTATCTTTAGTAATATATTTTTTTTCTATTAATTTTTCCAAATGCTCATGTATAGTTGAAACCGCTCTTAACTTCAATCCTCTTTTCGCTTCTTCCATTGTAGGAAATATGCCATTTTCCGTATAATAATTACTAAAAAAATCAAATACTTGTTTTTGTTTTTTTGTTAATGTTTCCATTGTTTTTTAAAAAATAATAATTTCGCTACAATTTAATTATAACCGAAAATAAACCGAAATCCATATCAAAGTTATCCACAGGTACAAAAAAATAACCGAAGCAATATGCTCGGCTATTTTTTTAAAATTTTTTAGTATAAATATCCCCAGGTTTGAAGCTTGTCAGAATCTTCATTCCACCCTAAACCAATATCAGTTCTATAAAACATATTTTGCAAAAGTATATTTTCTAATCTTGCATAAACTTGTCTTCTTGCATCTTCAACTGTAGTTCCTGAGCCAGTCACAACCAAAGCATAACCAGTGTCCCCTGCTATTTGCCAATTATTATCAACTATCTTTACATCCCCTAAATGAATTCCATCTAAATTTGGTTTTTTAAAAATAATTGATAAGTCTTTATAAATACTCATTTCTGTTTTGTCATCATATGGAAATGGGGGTACTGCACAAATAACTCCTATTTGAAAACCTTTTTTAGTTTTTAGTTCAAGATTTTCCCCTTTGGCAATTTTATATAAAAATGTTCCCCATTCAGAAACAACACCCTCCATTGCAATAGAAATATGAGGATAACCAAATCTACAAGTATATTCAAGAGGATAAATACCACGAGCATTAGCAATACAATTTATATCAATATATCCAACATAACCAGATTTTTTGATATCTTCTCGCATTTTTTCAAGCGTAGTTTTAAATATTGTATTTGGAAGTGACCAATACATTAAAGTACCCATTTCACCTGTATAGGGCCCAATATCTCCTGGAAATAATTTTTTATGCTCAAAATTGATATTTATAGGATAAATAAAATCATTGCCATTAAAAAACGCTCCAACAGCCACCTCAACTCCTGAAGCAAATTTTTGAAGCTGAAATTGTTTTACCTTCTTCTCTAAAACTTTCTTGTTTGATTTTATTATTTCATGAATATCTTTACCATCTTCATCTTTACCTAAAAATAAAATTCCTTTTGCATCTGATTGAACAAATCCTGATGGTTTAAAAACATATCTACCAGGATTTTCTTCAATAAATTTTAAAGCTATATCATAATCAGAAAAATCCCAATGAGGAAGAGTTAAAAGCCCATTTTTTTTCATTTCCGATTGTCCAAATTCTCTATTTTCTTCAAGCTTATCAGTGTATTCAGATCCGCCTACAACAAGCTTGCCCTGCTTTCTCAACTCATCTGCTTGCTTGCCAAATCCCACATCGTCAAAAACAATTATATCTGCCCATTCAATAAAACCCCTATAATCTCCAACTTTTTCTAAAAACCCATCATATACATCTTTATCTGCTGTCTCCCCGGTTTTAAAATATACTTTAACTTCGTGTCCTTCTTTTTTAATTTGAAAAGCTAAATCTCCAGATAAACTCTCCCAACCTACAAATAAAAACTTTTTATAACTTTTATCTTGTGCTAGAGCCTGTGGCAATAAAAGGTCTTTTCCATTATGCCCATTACCATTACCATTTACATGACTATCACCATTAACTTGATTATTGTTTTCCATTTTTTATTATTTTAATTAACATATTTAATCTAATTTTAAAAAATCTTCTTTATTATCATCAAATTCATAATCAATTAAAATCTCTTCACCAGCTTTTATATCTTTTATAGCTTCAAATATTAAATAATTTTCGGGATTATTAGTATTATAATCAACATCTGCATTTGGATCTTGGCTATGATTATATATTGAACCATAACCCAACATCACACAATACTTATTAATTGCATATTGTTGTAAATAATAATATTTTAAAATTGTACTTTCTTTTTCAAAAAAATTTTTTTCTTCTTCTGAAATAAATACAATTGGGCATATTTCAATTACCTCACCTAATTTGATATCTTCTATGGCAACAACTCCTCTTCCTTTACCTTTTATATCAACAATTTTTATTTTTTTA
>CAINWR010000009.1 GCA_903854535.1 Candidatus Staskawiczbacteria bacterium
AATTATACAACTTTGTTATTGGTAGTTCAATATAAAAAATAGATCCTTTGTCTTCTCCGGGGGATTCAGCCCAAATTTTACCATTATGAGCAGAAATTATCTGCTTGGTGATAAAAAGTCCAATACCTCTTCCATTAATGAAAGTTTTTTTAGCAGTATCTCCTCTTTCAAAGGTTTTGCTAAACATATTTTTTAAATTTTCTTTTGAAATGCCAATGCCAGTATCTTCAATCATTATTTTTAAATTATCATCAACTTTGCATTTTATTGAAACTTCTCCCTCTGTGGTGTATTTTATTGCATTATCAATTATATTGTAAATTCCAGCTTTTAATTTTTCCCTATCAGCATTTATTTCTGGTAGATTTTTTACATTTTTTAACTTTAGAAATATACCTTTTTTATCTGCTTCAAATTTTAAATCATCTACAATTTCATCTAAAATTTGCATTACATTTACTCCAGGTTTTAAATTTACAACACTCTTTCCCATTTGAAATTGTGTAATATCTAAAAATTCATTTGCCATTTTAATTAAGCTTTTAGTTGATATTAAAATCTTTTCTACAGCTTCTCTTGTAGCTTTTGTTTGCTTGCCATATGCTCCACTTAAAATAAGATCAGAATACCCCATCATTGCAGTCAAGGGAGTTCTTAAATGATGTTGAATGGCAAGTAAAAACTGATTTTTTGATTTATCAAGCATTTCAAGATCTTCTTTTGATTTTTTTTCTAATTCATAAGCTTTTTCTATTTGCATTGCATAATCTTCTATTTGTTCTCTTTGTTTTTGTTCTTTTGTAGCATTTTTCATAACTAAAATTCCAAAAAATACTACGCTTGCAAAAATAACAAAATTAATTAAGAAATCCTGACGGTTGTTTGATAGCATTACTCTTACAAGTAAAAAAATCCATATAGTAAAGATAAAAAATTCTGTTGCAACTAATTTAATATTTAATAATTTATATCTGCTCATTGCATATGTAATGAGCAGGGGATAGATTGCAAATAAGCTTAAAAGATAAGGGGGTATGCTAATATTAAATGTTAAAAAGAAAACGCTTCCTCCGCCTAAAAATCCTATTTGAGAAATAAATAAGTAAATTAATTGCAATCTCTCTGTGCCTTTTTTTTCAAAACATGTTTTAAGTAATATTAAAGCTGCATAAATAGCAACTGCCCAAAAATATATTGTAAAATATATATATAGAGGTCCTGCGTCAACAACAAATTTGAAAATATATTTTGGAATTACATCTGAGATATAAAGTTTTGTAGGAACAATTGTAGCTAGTAATAATGACCAGATATAAATTAACCTTAATTTTGCGTGGTATTTTTCAATTTTCCCTGTAACTTCTACAACAAAGTTCAAATAAAAAACTGGAATAAAAGTAGCTCCAAAATGCATAATAATTTGACTTATCCAAGCAATTTCTTTTTGATCTGTACTTATCATTGAGAAATATCCAAAACTCCAAACAGCAACTGCAATATTTAAAAACAACCAAGCTCTGTTAGATTTTGTTTTGCTATTTATGTATGGGAAAGTTCCAGCAATTAATGCAACTAATCCACCTACAAAAAGAGAAATATTAAAATAATTAAAATCCATAATTATTCTAGTTTACTTATATTATTATTGCTTAATAAAATATTAGCTAAAGAAATTATTGATTCATAAATAATATTTGATCCATGATGTGGTTCTATATGAATTTCACAATTATATTCAGATTTCTCGTTTATTGCTTTCAAAGCGCAATCAAGCTTGTCCCGCAGGGCATAAACTGCAGATTGTGGCGAAGAACAGGAAACAGAAGGGTTGCTTAGGCCATATTCTAAAGCTTGGCCAAGTAATTTTTTATTTTTTATATATCCATGCCAATGCACAATAGCCATTCCGTTTTTTTCTAAATTTTCTGCAAATTGCCAATTTAATTTTCTATTATTCATTTCTTTTGCTAAAATAGCATTTCCTACTGCATGAGCTAAAATTACTCTTGTATCAAATGATGGTTTATAATCTCCTTGAATATCAACTCCAACTGGGGTTTGAATAATCATTTTGCCATCAACAAGCCCCACTTTAATAATATCTTTATTTTTATCTAGTTTTGATTTATCTGATCCTGATTTTGAAGTGATTACCCACACATCAGGAATTTTTTTGTTTAAGTTAGTGGGCAATTGCCTTGCAACAAAACCATAACTCATACCATTCCTGTTGTCTAAATATTTTTTTCCAATAAGCTTATATAAATTATTTCTAAAATTTAATTCAGATACTAATCTTTTTTTAGGATAAAGATTTGTTTTTTTTAATAAAGCCCCACCCTTAATTAAGTCATCTATAAATGGCTGATAATAATTGTCATTTATATTAAATGCTCCTATTTCTATAATAAAATCTTTTAAAGATGGTGGCATTACAGGAGCTGAAATTTTAGGGAGAAGTTCATTTAAGATGTTTTCTTTAAAATTTTCATTTTTGGAAAAGTATGGGTGAGAACCATTTAAGCTGTAAATTGTAAAATCTTGATTATTTACCATTATAACTAAATTTGTCATATGGTAAGCAAATAAGTTTAAAGAAAGTTCCATATGCTCTTTATAGCTTGAATTACTGTTTATTTCTTTTGGCCCTTGTATTATTGTAATTATAGGATTCTCTCTCAAACTTATCAAACGGCGCATTGCAAGATTATTGGTTTTACTTTCACCTTCTACAATAATTGCAATTCCTTTTTTTATTTTTTTACCAAATTTTGCATAAAAAGGAACTTTTAATTTTAATCTTTCTTTTAAAGTTAATTTTGCTAAAGAATCTTGAAAGGGGATTACTTTTACTCCAAGATCTATAAAAGTTTTCTTTAAATTATCTGTAAAATCTTTTATAATTTGATTTTTATTTTCTGTGGGATAAAAAGTTACAATTAAATTTTCTGCCATTTCTTGTGGAGTTAAAAAAACCTCTTTATTAATATCTAATATTTTTTTAATTTCTTCTATTTGCATTATCTATTTTTAATTCTCTCTTGTAAAAGTAATATTAATTGTTGTATTAGTTCTTGAATCTTAGCTTTGATTTGAATTATGATTTGTTGTTTGCTTAATGTTTGTTCTGGTTGTTGTTCTGTTTGTTGTTGTTGTTCTATTTGCGGTTGTTCTTGTGATTCTGGTGTTGGCGTAGGTTCTTGTGACTGTGATACTGGTTCTGGTTGTAAAACAATACTACCAACAGAATAGTTAGCTAAAGGATTACCTGGTGTAGCACAGTGAGTAGTTATAGCAGTATCATCACTAATTGCAGAGTTGTTTGCTTGATCTTTAGATATTGCTCTTATGTGGTATATAGAGCATGCTGGAATTATTAATGTGACTGTGTGGCTATTTGCTCTTGTTTCTGTGTCTTGTTCTGTGGTTGTATTACCATAAGCATTTGTAGTGCCATATTCTAATTGTGTGGAGCTTGATTCATCAGTATCCCAAGTTATTGTAGCTAATTGAGTGTCTGAGAGTGAACCTAAAGAATAATAGAATCTTGAAATAATTGGAAGTGTTTTATCTAATTTGATGGTTTTTGATTGTGTTTCTTGAATATTGCCTGAGTTGTCAGTGCTTGCGTATCTAAAATAGCTTGTACCTTCTGTAGTGATTGTGACTGGAGTGGTGTAAGCTGTGCCTACTGATGGCTCACAAGTGTTTAGTGTATCTGTGCAATACTTGGTGATAGCAATTCCTGATGTGGGAGCTGGGTCTGTTGGAGTGAGAGTTATTGTTTGGTTTGTGTTTTGCCAAGTGTTGTGGTTGGTAAAATCATCTGAAGTATTTGGTGCTGTAAAATCCCAGCCTAAATTGTTGCCTCTATTTACAGAATTGGTGTGAACTATAACTGTGCCTAGTGATGCATCGCAATCTGTGACATCTACATAAGTGATTGCTGATGTTCCGTTTTGAGTAAGTGACCATTGTGTGCCTGGTGAATCGGAAACAAGATTAATTCTGTCTGTAGAATCTAGTCCTGTGAGAGTGAGTGTGCCCCCTACGGCTATTGTTTGAATTGCTTTGTTGTCAAAGGTTATGGTAAGATCTGTTTCGTTGTTTGTAGAATCTTGCTTTGTGAGATTGTAAAATGTTGTTGAACCATTGATTGATTGATTGGTTCCATCAAGAGTGACTGTG
>CAINWR010000010.1 GCA_903854535.1 Candidatus Staskawiczbacteria bacterium
ACACCAGAGGTCAGTTCACTCCGGTCCTCTCGTACTAGGAGCAAATCCCCTCAAAACTCAACGCCTGCGGTAGATAGGGACCAACCTGTCTCACGACGGTTTGAACCCAGCTCACGTAACACTTTAATTGGCGAACAGCCAAACCCTTGGGAGCGGCTTCACCCCCAGGATGTGTTGAGCCGACATCGAGGTGCCGAACAGAGCCGTCGATAAGGACTCTCGGGCTCTACTAGCCTGTTATCCCCGGAGTAGCTTTTGGCTGATGATCTTCTTGTTTTCTATAAAAACAAGTCGGTTCACTAACTTCTACTTTCGTAACTGCGCGACATAGCCGTCTTGCAGTAAAGCCAGCTTTTGGGTTTACCCTATCGCTCCGATTTCCATACGGAGCTAGCTGACCTTTAAACGCCTCCATTACTTTTTAGGAGGCAAATGCCCCATTTAAACTGCCAATTTAGCACTGTCATTACAATGAAGTAAATTAGAATTATAATTTTCAAAGATGGGTGTTTCATCGTCGGATCCATCCCGACCGAAATCGGGACTTCAAATCCTACCCACTACGCTACGCATTAAAAACCATAAGCCAATACCAAACTACAGTAAAGCTTCCGGGGTCTTTCCGTCTAGCCGCAGGTAACCAGCATCTTCACTGGTACTGCATTTTCACCGGGCGCCTCGTCGAGACAGTCTTCAACTCGTTAACCCATTCATGCGGGCCAGAACTTACCTGGCAAGGGATTACGCTACCTTTGGACGATTATAGTTATCGCCGACGTTCACTGGGGCTTCATTCAGTGAGCCCAAATCTTACGACTTGGACCCCCAAACTTAACCTTCCAGCACTGGTCAGGGATCACCCCCTATACATCCTCTTACGAGTTTAGCAGGGAGCTGTGTTTTTGATAAACAGTCGGTTGAAGTACGGTTGTTGCAGCCCTTCGATTGCTCTCAGGGCAGGCCATATTGCGAACTTACGGCCACTGATTTGCCTAGTTCCTTAACGAGGTCTCACCCGTTCATCTTAGCATACTTACGCTTGTTCACCTGTGTCGGTTTGCGGTACGGATTGAATAAATTTAACTCAACAAGCCTTTTCTAGGCAACGCGCTCACTCTAATTTCCAGAATAAATTCCAGATTTTCTCTGTCTTCAGATTGCTCCTTAGACCAAGAACGTGAAATCCAATTATCCGCTAGAATTACTACATTGCGCAACTTGTTAAAAATTTATTCAAGGGTGGGAATATTAACCCACTGTCCATCGGCTACGCCTTTCGGCTTTGTCTTAGGACCGCCTAACCCTTGGTTGAATACCATTGCCAAGGAAACCTTGAACTTTCGATGGTCGCGGCTTTCACGCGACTTGCGGTTACTCAGGCCAACATTCTCTCTTCTTAACGCTCCACAGTCGGTTACCCTTCTGCTTCAGTGCATTAAGAATGCTTCCCTACCACTCGTTTTAATAAATTAAAACGAATCCATGTCTTCGGTATTAAACTTTAGTCCCGGAAATCTTTGGCGCGTTTCGCCCCTCTCACCTCAAAAGAAGTAAGTTTGGACAGTGAGTTGTTACACACTCTTTAAAAGATAGCTACCTCTAAGCTAACTTCCTGCCTGTCGAGGGCAAAATACTACCTTCAAAACACTTAGTTTAATTTAGGGACCTTAGACGATGATCTGAGCTGTTACTCTTTTGACTACGGAGCTTAGCCCCCGCAGTCTTACTGCCTATGTAAAAATTATGGTATTCGGAGTTTGATTAGAAAACCTGGAGAAACTCCAAGGAATTCTATTCAGTGCTCTACCCCCACAATGTATCATAGACGCCAGCCCCAAAGCTGTTTCGGGAAGAACCAGCTATTACCAAACTCGATTAGCTTTTCACTCCTTACCACAAGTCATCCCAGAGGATTGCACATCTCACGGGTTCGGACCTCCCCTCTCCTTTCGGAAAGGCTCATCCTGCTCATGGTAAGCTCGTCTGGCTTCGGGTCTTTGCCGTTCAATAAATTCGCGCTATTAACACTCGGTTTCCCTACGCCTCCACCCCATAAGGGCTTAGGCAAACTGAACAACAAAACTCGTTGGCTCGTTCTGCAAAAAGCACGCTGTCACCCAGCTTGCGCCAGGCTCCAACTCTTTGTAAGCAAATGGTTTCAGGTTCTATTTCACCGGGCTCTACGCCCTACTTTTAACCTTTCCCTCACGGTACTGGTTCACTATCGGTGATATTGAATATTTAGTCTTGGCCGATAGTTCGGCCTGCTTCCTGCCAGGTTATCATGCCCGACAGTACTCAAGAAATCTAACAAGGAGCATAAATGAATTTTTAAGTACGGGACTATTACCCTCTATGGTGCCTCTTTCCAGAGTGCTTCTTTTAACCCACTTAACTTATTTCTCCCTCGGATTACATTATTCATCTCTCGACTATACGAGAAACAAATAATGCCCCCGACGTTAAACCCTTACAACCCCAATAATAAAATTGGTTTAGACTATTTCCCTTTTCGCTCGCCACTAATCAGGGAATGCGTCAATGTAAACATTGACATTGTTTTATTTTCCTCCGGCTACTGAGATGTTTCACTTCACCGGGTACGCATATGTATTGCTACATATTATATAGAATTACCTATATAGAGTTTCCTCATTCAGAAATCTCCGGATCAAAGGTTGCTAGCCACCTCCCCGAAGCTTATCGCAGGCACGCCACGTCTTTCATCGCTTCAATATCCCAAGGCATCCACCATTCGCATATAACCTATTTTCTTTGCGTAAGTCATAGATACAGATTTTATTTATCTTGTATCTTAAAATGAACTTATTTTTATGTATGCATTTTTTACCTACAATCTCAATTGACCAAGACCCCTTGAATCAATTGAGCTAAATTGTCAAAGTTTCAATCATTCAGAAAATAAATCTTCGCTTCTCTTGTTAATTACCGACAAATCGTGTCCGTAATTATCAAGAAAAATAAAAACCGCTAACATTTTAAGCGGTCACACATTCAACAAATAAAATCACGCTTCCATTATCCGCTTATTTTTTGATGGTATTATTTAAAATATTTATCATGTAAAGCTATCTTATTATATTTTTTAATCCGTGTCAATACCCCTAATACTCAATTCATCTTCGCCTAACTTTATTTCGGATTTAATCGAATTAATATAGGCAATTATGTCGTCTATTTTTTTCTGCTCTTCTCTAAGAACATCCTCCTGTTCAGCCAGCTCACCCTTTTTTCCGTCAAGCCAATTCTTAATATCTTCCTCCGTAAAATGTTTAACATCACCTTCGAATAAATCTTTAAAATTTTCTGACATTTTTAAATTTAATAATAATTTTTATTTTTACAAAGCCAATGCTTGTTTTAATTCTTTAAAATCGCTTTCCAATTTTTCGATTCTTTTCTTATAATCAGACGAAACAATATTTTCAATTTTTTCTAATCTTTTATTAACCTCCTTAAAACCTTTTTCCATTTCTATTTTTGTTACCATTTTTTCCGTCATGTCATTAAAACCCTTTTGCACCATTATTGCTAAATCGTCTATTGTAATATTTTTTTCCATATTTTTATGATTCTTTACTTTTATTCCTATGCTTTTATTTTACTCTAAATATAATCCTTGTCAAATCATAACAAATATAGAAAAGCCACGCGCTAACATGCTCGTGGCATATCTTTTTGCAATTTTGGGCTGTGCCCAAATCTCAATCAACTATCTTTAAGAAACAACGCAGCTGATCCATGCAGTGCATCGTTTTCCGGATCTGGCGACGGAATAAAGCGCATCCCATCAACACGTCCGCGCATTCCAACCATCAAGCTTTCTTTCATGTATTGCTTGATCAAAAGTGAAATCCGTGAGAAAGCACTCATACCAAATGTACCTTTATAAATCACGTCTTGAAAAACAGCTGTTGTCATAACAACTGCCAAGAACTGTGCCATGAATTTGGCAGCGTGGAAATATACTTCAAAAGCCCAATCTTTTCCCGAATCAAATTCTTGATCAAGGAACGTGCAAGGATGCGTACCTGCAGGAATAAAAGGTTTGGTTATTTCAATAACCATTTCCTTGATTGATATTCCACCAATCAAAGATTCAACACACCCACGCAATTCACAACCACACTTTGGTGCCGACGGATCTTTATCAATCACAAAATGGCTCATCTCAGCGCCAGGATTAACAATAGTTCCATTGTCCACCACGCGAGCACCAATACCAGTTGACCAAGTCATACACAAAGATCTTCTGACCTTAATGCCTTGGTTCGAAAGCAGAGCAAACATACCAGCTGCACCACCATCCATGTCATTGTAAACTTTCGCTGACAAGCGAGACTTTCTTTCAATGCGATAAGCTAAGTTAACTTCATTTAACATTGAAATATTTGGCGATTGCACAACAATTCCGTTCTCTACAATCCCTGCTACGGAAATTGCCACACCCATGCAATTAACTGGCAAATCCCCACAGACAAAGTCAACCAACTCATCTGGAGAATTTACCGAGCCAGTTGCCAAATACTTTTCCAAATTTCCACCACGAATATCCGCACGCCGACACTGAGTTCCGCCAATATCAGCTGTACGAATTACCAATTCTCGCTTCATAGCATCTCTCCAATCAAAGAACAAAACATTATCAATTCAACACAGAATTGATCTAAATTAGATATTACATCAATTAAAATTTATGTCAATAAAAAATTCCTCAACTTGAGAAATTTTTTAAATTTAAAATAATTTTATAATCCCAAAACTTGTACTAATTGTTTTATCATAGAAACTACAACTGGCGGTGGCATTAAAGAGTTTACATCATTGCCTTCATCATCTTGAACTTGCCATGGCTTTTGATGAGTCAGAACTTTATTTTCTTTTTCATCAAATTCATAACTATATTCTGGAGTCACCTCATAATCATCTGTATAATCTTGAGTTTGCGCAACTGGTATAGAATTTCTCAACATTATATTTGGAATTCCTTGCAAAGCATAAGCTTGTTTAATTAACATTTCATCTTTATTTAACCTTTCTCTAATTGGTTCTATGCCATTTTCATCACCTTCTTTAGTTATCATTCTTGCCCCAGAACATGCAGAGTTATCACAAATTAAATGGAATTTATTTTCAGCTTTATCATATTCTACATTTTTTGTAGGTAAAAGCTTTAAACTTCTTGAGGTATTACACAAAGGACAAATAACTCTTGTCTTCACTCTTTGATCAATTATATTTGTAGGCACATCAATTAAAATAAAAACATCTGGATCTTCTCTATAATTTATAAGGTCTCTAAAAAATAATGAATAAGAGACCTGATCTACATCACGTGGAAATCCATCAATAAAAATTGCTTTTCTGCCAAGCTTATCTATTTCTCTTTTAGCTAAAGCTAGAATTAATTCTGTAGGAAGCAAAACTTTTGTAGACCTTCCTTCTAAAGATTCCATAATTTTTTCTAACGGAATAAATCCTCTATAATTTTTTTGTAAAAATTCCACAAATTCTTTTTTCTGGTTTTCATCTTTAAGCACTGAATCAAAACTTCTTATCATATCTCCAATTGAAAAATGAGCTATTTTATCTGGGGCTACTATTTCTGCAAACATTTTTGCATAAGTGCCTTTGCCAGAAGATTTTTTCCCCATCAAATAAGCTACAAAAGTATTTCCTTTTTCTAAAAAATCTTTGAGCTTTTTGATTTCAGCACCTGCTTTATATTCAAAATATTCTTGCCTTTGTTTTTGATCTGTTAAATCAAAACTTTTTGCTTGCCCTGAGCCCGCAGGCGAACGGTTTTTAAAAATTGGAAAATCTAAATCTTTCATTTTATTAGAATTCAGAATCTCGTATCTAGTAGCTAGAATAGAATTTAGAATACTGAATACAAAAAATACATTATTCTTTATTTTATTCAAGCTTCTAGCTCCCAGCTACAAAATTCAAAAAATTATTTTATAATTTTTAAATTGAGTTTATCTTATCACTAATTATTCCCTACCTCAACTCTTGACTTTTATAATAGTTTATGCAAATGCATTTATATCCAATCGAACGTCAAAGGAGGTTAACCATGACAGAAACGGCCTTGCCAAGTTCAATTGGGGAAATCTTAGAGCGGGCGATAAAACGATTAGGTAAGAAGCGCACTCAAGTCGCATACGAACTTGGCGTGACCACATCAATGATTTCTTATTGGCATAATGATAAAAGATTACCAACAAAATCAAAATTAAATCAAATTTTTGATGTTTACCAATTAGACGAAATAGAAAGAACTCAGGTTTCGCAAATAATAAAAGAGACATTGCCCCCGTGTCGTCCAAGCCAAATAGTAAAGGGGGATAGAATTTTCTCTTTATGGATCAAACTTCCGAAAAAGGAGCGCATAGGGTGGCTCAAGGTCATGCAGGCCTATGAGGCATCAGGCGTGGAATAATCAAGGTGATTATTTCGCGCAAAACACATTTATCGGCGGATACGCAACTGCGTGGTTCGCCGATTTTTTTTACTTAATTATTTTAACAATATTAAAATAATACACTTGTGACTACGATCGTAGCCACAAATAACATCTTTTTAATTTTACGAATTTTAAAAACCTATTTATAATTTAAAATATTTTTTCGCTAAATCATCGTTATATATTTTTTCAGCTGTTATAATATTTACATACGGACTAATTTCAAATATTTCACACAAAAGTTGTATTTCTTTTTCACATGGATATGGATAAACCCAGACGCTTCTTTGTATTAAATAAAAACCTAATTTTTTAAGCTTATCCCTCAATGCATCGCGCCCAACCCTTCTCAAGCCTTCAGGAATATCAAAAATAACCACACGCCATTTTTTATCCCAAACTTTTTGCTTTTCTATTTTCATATTTTCAAACTGAATTTCTTTTACAATTTTTTTACCTTTTTCTGTAAGTTTAATAACAAATCTTCCATTTATTTCTTTTAAGATTATAATTTTATTTTTGTTTAAGCCCGCCAATGATCTAGATAATTTTTCTACATTAATATTCCTATACCTTTCATCGTTTTTCTTTTGCCCAATAATCCATTTCGCAATATTAGCTAAAAAATATTGCGAAGTCATAGCAACTGCAAATAGGCCTGCGCCGGCAAACAAAAGTAAAATATCTTTAACGATTTCTCCATATCTAATTCTCATATTACTTAATTTTATTAAATCTCTCCCACCTTGTCAATACGATCGTAGTGACAAATGACACCTTTTGGGATACTACTTTAACATAAATAAGTTTTGGCCGTTACTTTGAAAAAATATGTCACCTGATTGGTCGGTACGGAAAATTTTGGCGCCGATGTTTTGTAGGCGCGAGAGAGTTTCCTGAGTCGGGTGACCATAGGAATTTTTACCAACTTCTATTACTGCAAATTTTGGATTTACTTCTTTTAAAAAAATATCGCTCGAAGAATATTTAGATCCATGATGTGCTACTTTCAAAACATCAGACTTTAGATTGACTAATTCGTGCGAATTAGCCAATTGACTTTTCTCTACCAATTTTTTTTCTTCAACCGAATCAATGTCTCCAACAAACAAAAAACTATTTTTACCATAATTTAATTTTGCCACAACAGAAGTTTCATTAGCTGACTTACTAAAATCTTGAGCAAAGAGATTTTCAGATGGACTTAAAATTTTAATTTTTAAATCCCCTACTTTTATATTTTGACCAGCAAACGCTGTAATAATTTTAGCTCTTTTATTTTTTTGTGCCACCAAAACTTTCAACCACTCTAAATATTCTGAAGAATTCATTTTAACCCCAGACCATAAAATATAATCTACTTTATATCTTTTTAAAATTTCTATTAATCCTGACATATGATCTTTTTCTGGATGGCTAAGAATCGCTAAATCTATGCTTCTATCCCAAAAAGGTATTTGCTTTGCAATTTTTCCCACAACAGTTGAATCAGGTCCACCATCAATTAATATTTGATGATTTTGTGGAGTAACAATAAAAGTAGAATCTCCTTGCCCCACATTCAAAAAACTTACTGACAAATCCTTTGACTCGCTTCGCTCGCTCAGGACAAACACTTCTTGCCATGCAAAAAAATTTAATATAAATAAAAAAGCAATAAAAATATAAATTGCTTTTTTATTTTTCTCAATAAATTGATTCAAGTTACTTTTTCAAACCAAGAATTTTAAACATTCCAGTTCCACAAACTGGACAAATACCCTTTAATGCAGATCTTTTCTTACCACCCTTACCGTTCATTTCAACTTCTTTTTCATCTTTCATTTCTCTTTTAGCTTTACATTTTACGCAATATGCTTCTGTTGCCATTTTTACTAGAGTATAGCGCTTAGCGACTAGCGTTTAGTAAAACTTACTAGACCCTAGACCCTAAACCCTAAACGCTTTTTTTATTTCACCTTAATTCTACTCTACTATAGCCATAAAAGTCAACCTATCCAATAGTCCAACCACCATCTACTACCATTACAGAGCCTGTCATATAAGAAGATTCATCTGAAGCTAAAAATAAAACTGCATTAGAAATTTCTTGATCTTTACCTTGCCTTTTTAAAGGAATAGGAGCTAACATAGCCTTTCTTTGTTCTTCTGTCATATTTATATTTGATGCTCCTGGAGTATCGATAGCGCCTGGGTTTATATCATTTACACGGATTCCAAAAGGTGCAAGCTCCAAAGCTAAAACCCTTGTCATTGCCATAATCCCACCTTTTGAAGCACAATAATGTGTTAATCCAGCAAAACCCATTTGAGATGCAATTGAAGATATATTTATAATACTGCCCCGCTGACCATTTCGATTTACTTGATTTTTCTGCATCTCTCTAGCACAAGCTTGAGACATTAAAAAATAACCTTTTAAATTTACATCAATTACTTTTTCAAAATCCTGCTCTTTCATTTCCAAAAATGGTTGAAATGGAAAAATCCCAGCATTATTTACTAATATATCTATCTCACCAAAAGTTTTTAGAGTTTGAGCAACAACATTATCAATATCTGTTTTTTGAGAAATATCACACTTTACAGCAATTGCTTCACCTTTTTCTTTTTTAATTTCTTCTACTACTTTTTGACAATCCTCAAGAGAAATATCTGTAACTACGACCTTTGCTCCAGCTTGAGCTAAAGTCAAAGCATGAGTTCTACCCATACCTCTACGAGCACCTGTAATAATAGCTATTTTGCCACGTAAATCTAAAAACTTTTTTGTTGTTTTATTAAATCCAAACAT
>CAINWR010000011.1 GCA_903854535.1 Candidatus Staskawiczbacteria bacterium
AGCTACAAAATCTGGAATACGAAATGCAGTAAAATAAACATCAAGCTCATTGCTTGCGTTAAAAGTGCTAGCCAATAATCTATCTCTTAAGAGACCAAGTAAAAAACTTAAAAAAGACGCAACTGAAATAATTAAAGCTGCTATGCTCACCTTTTCTGTTTTTAAATTTAATAATTTTTGAAACATAAAAAATTTTTATTTTACTTCTCTGATAATTCCTATAGGCGTGCATTCATCGGTTTGGCCAAGAGGATTGTCTTTAATTGCGCGAGCTACAAATTTTTTATCTACGCCAGACGTTGATCCTAAAATATTCACCCCAATATCATTGGCATCTACAATAGCTACTTTTATTCCATTTAATTTCTCAGAAATCTCTCTAGCAACTTTATCTGGATTTTTTGGCCCTTTAGATACATATTTATTATAAGGTGGAATTGCATAATCTACAGCTCCATCAATTGATCTAGCCTTATCTCCTGCTAAAATATAAAACACTCCACGAATACCTATTATTTTAAAAATAAATCCAAAAAATGCAGAAAATAAAATACGCAAAATTCCCACTTCCTCAATAGCAAGTTGCATTGTTTGTGGACTTCCAAGCCCAATTCCTATTGGAGTCTTAGTGACAAATCTAGATAAAAAATCTGCAAGCTTTGAAACTTTTACACTATCTAAATGATAACTTCTACCCTGCGTAACTGCTACAGCTTTTTCAGATACAAAAACTATATCCTCTGGCAGAATATGTTCAACAGCATATTGTCGCACAATAACTGAAATATCTTTATCTTCTGGAGTAATTAGTTTTGTTTTTACTGGATATCTAGCCCAGCTTTTACCATCTAATTGTATAATTAAATTTTTATTTTTATTTGCTTGTAATTCCATAATTATTTATTCTAATACTTTTTTTATTATTTTACAAATGTGAATAAATATTTAAAAAACCTAGATAAGCTAGGTTGTTTAAATGTCTTAGCAAGACTATAAGCCGAATTCTGTCTTGCCTCGCCGAAGCTCTAATGAGTGTAGGCGGGGTTAGTGATTATCTGTCTGTTCACGATATTACTATCGGAATCAAGCGAACTACTTTTAACCTCTATTGATGATAAACCAACAATCAAGGCTTTGTTCTTGCACATAAGTAAGGATTTAGCCGTTTCAGCCGGACTTAACCGGGTCGTTTCTGCTCGCACCTCTCATGTTGCCATGGACGGGTGTTGCCCGCTACTCTTCTATAATTAAATATAGTATGTGTTCGGACTTTCCTCCCCTCGCTTCGCTCGGGGTAAACCGAGCTGGCCGGAGCAATCACTCATCTTGCTAAGACATATTAAGAATATATTATTCAAGCTAATCTGTCAAGGTAAATTAAAAAATAAAAAATGGCTTTCTGCCATCTTTTATTTTTATAACTAAATTTTTAAGTCTAAGACAATCAAAATCTAGAAAGTGTCATATTCGCGCATTTGAAGTTGAGAATTAACCTGGCGCATTGTATCAAGCACAACAGATACAACGATCAAAAGCGATGTTCCTCCGATTAAAAATGTAAAACCAGTAACACCTGTAACTCCTGCAACAATTGATGGCAAGACTGCAATTAATCCCAAAAATATAGCTCCAGTAAACAATACTCTATTTAAAATGTGTTTCAAAAATGTTGTCGTAGAAGATCCTGGTCTTACTCCTGGAATAAATCCTCCCATTTTTTGTAAATTATCTGAAATAGCTTTTGGATCAAATGTAACTGCTGTATAAAAATATGTAAACAATATAACTAATAAAAAGTATAAAATTCCATGAACCCACACATTGTTAAAAAACATATTTACACTATTTGCTATATTACCAACTACACCTGAAGTGCCACCAAAAAATCCTGCGATCATTCCTGGGAAAAGCAAAATAGACATTGCAAAGATAATAGGCATAACTCCAGCTGGATTAACGTTCAAAGGTAAATAAGTAGATCCTCCACCATACATTTTATTCCCTCTTACTCTTTTTGCATAAGATACAGGAATATTTCTACGAGCTTCTGTAATTAAAACCACTCCAGCAATTATAACTAATGAAAGCACAAAGAAAAGTATATAAGAAGGTATTTTAGAAGCATCAAAAGTAACAAATGTTTGAAAAATATTTGTTGGTAATGTAGCTACTATACCTGCAAAAATCAAAAGCGATATTCCATTTCCCAATCCTTGTTCTGAAATAATTTCACCAAGCCACATCAAGAACATAGCTCCAGCAGTAATAGTGATTATAGAACTTATCATTACAGGTAAAGGAAGAGATGTAATTATCCCTTGTCTTTGAAACAAAGTTAACATTCCATAACCTTCAAAAGCAGCTAAAGGTATTGTTAAAAGTCTACCATATTGATTAAATTTTTGCCTACCTGAATCCCCTTCTTCTTTATACATTTTTTCCAAAGCAGGAAATATCATAGTTAAAAGTTGTAAAATAATTGTAGCTGTAATATATGGACCTACACCCATCAAAACAATTGAGAAATTACTTAAAGCTCCACCTGCAAAAAGGTTTAAAAGACCAAAAACTTGATTATCTGTAAAAAATCTTCTTAAATTATCTGTACCAATTCCTGGAATAGGTATATTTGCTGAAATTCTAAAAACTACAAAAAGCCCAATTACAATTAGGAATTTATTTCGCAAATCTTTACTTTTAAATAAAAATAATATTTTATCGTACCACACTAAAGTTTGCAAAGTTATAAAGTTATAAAGTTTATAAAGTTAACTTACTTTATGAACTTTAAAAACTTTTAACTTTTTACGCTTCCTCCTGCTTTTTCGATAGCTGTTTTAGCTGAAGCAGAGACTTTACAATTCTCTACTAAGATTTTTTTGGTTAATTTACCATTCCCCAAAATCTTAATTTCTGGCAATTGACCCTTTTGTTTTTCTACAATATCTTTAGCTACCAAAAAACTTGGATTTATTATCTTACCTGTTTCTGCTATTTTCTCAAGCACATCTAAATTCAAAACAATAGTATTATCTTCAAATACAAATCTTCGATATCCTTTAAGTTTTGGATATCTTTTAATTAATTCTCTAATCATTGGCATAAACTTTCTACCAGATCTTGAGTTTTGTCCTTTCATTCCTCTTGAAGAATATGTTCCCTTCTTGCCACCTCTTCCAACTCTTTTCTTACCATGATTTTTATGTTTTGGCTGTAATTCGTGTATTTGCATTTTATTTTAATTTTAATTTTTTCAAAGCTTCCATTGTAGCTCTTGCATTATTCAATTTATTCTTTGATCCTGACATAATCTTAGATGAAATATTTTTTATTCCAGCTAAATCGCAAATAATTCTAACAGATCCACCTGCTACCAATCCCCTTCCTTTCATTTGAGGCTTAAGCATAATCACAGCAGCTCCAGATTTTGCAGTAACTTGGTGTGGGATTGTTCCATCTTTAATAGCTATATTAAACAAATTATTTTTAGCAGCTCTTGTTGCTTTTTCTACAGCTTGTGAAACATCTCTACCTTTATCAATTCCAATTCCAATTTTTCCTTTTTTATCACCTGCCACAATTACAGCTCTAAATTTCATTCTTTTACCTCCACCTGTAACTCTAGTAACACGAGCTAAATCTAATAGTTTTGATTCAAAATCATCTTTTTTAAAATCTCTTCCTCCTCCATGTCTAAAACCACCAGCTTTAATTGGTTTAAATTCATCTCCAGCTTTTCTATCTCCTCTTTCAATTTTAACTTCTTCTTTATTTTTTGTTTCTGCCACTTTACTAGGGTTTAGGGTTTAGGGTTTAGGGTTTAGTAATTACTAGACCCTAGACGCTATACCCTAGACGCTTTGTTTAGAATTTAAGTCCGCCTTCGCGCGCGCCATCTGCCACAGCTTTCACTCTTCCATGGAACGTCAAACCACCTCTGTCAAAAACCACTTTTTCAATTTTTTTATCTATTGCCTTTTTAGCAATTAATTTACCAACTTCAAGTGATTTTTGAGTTTTATTAACTTTTGCTTTTACATCTTTGTCAGAAACTGATTCCACAACTAATCCATTATCATCATTGATCAATTGAGCATATATATGATTTAATGATCTAAAAACAAAAAGTCTTGGGGCTTCTGATGTGCCTGAAATCCTTTTTCTTATTTTAATATGTCTTTTTATTCTTTTTTCTTTTTTTGATAACATAACATTATATTTTATTTATTAGCTAACAAAATTATTTCTTAGCAGCTACAACTTTCTTACCTTCTTTCCTTCTAATCTTCTCTCCTTGATATTTAATACCCTTACCCTTATAAGGTTCAGCTTTCTTCACTTCCCTAATCTCTGCAGACACTTGGCCTACTTTTTGTTTATCAATACCAGTAACTACTATAACATTTTTTTCAACTGCAAAATTAACTCCTTCTGGTTTTTTGATTTTAACTGGGTGTATATAACCTACATTCAAAGATATACAATCTGCCTGTGCTTCTGCTTTAAATCCAACACCTTCAATTTCTAATCTTTTTTCATACCCTTTATTTACTCCTTCTACCATATTAAATATCAAAGCTCTATATAAACCCCACAATGCCTTAGCTTTTTTTGATTCCCTCTTTGGTGTAACGAAAATCTTGTTGTCTTTTAACTCAACTAAAATATCAGAATGCAACTCTCTAGAAAGCTCTCCTTTTGGACCTGAAACTTTGATTGCATCAGAACCAATTTCAACTTTCACTCCTTGTGGTAATTCAATTGATTTTTTTCCAATTCTTGACATATGATTTTTGAGCAAAGCGATAAAATCACTTTACAATTTAAAACTTATATAATAATCTCCGCAATAACAATTGTGTAAGGTCTCACCTTACACATACTACCAGACTTCGCAAATCACTTCTCCACCTAAGTTTTGTTTTTTTGCATCTTTTCCAGTCATTAATCCTTTTGATGTAGATATAATTGAAATTCCATAACCTCCCATAACTTTTCTTAACTCATCATTAGAGTGATAGATTCTTTGACCTTGTTTAGAAACTCTCTTCAATCCAGAAATCTTTGGTACTCCATTCTCATATTTTAAAACAATCTTTAAAGTCTTCATTTTACCTTTATTGGTCTTTTTAACTTCATTAATAAAATCATTATCAACCAAAAGCTTTGCAATTTCGTACTTTATATTTGAAGCTGTAATAGAAAATTCTTGTTTTCCTACTGCTTGAGCACTCCTTATTTGATTTAATAAATTTACAATTTGATCCATAATATTATTTTAAATTACCATGATGATTTTTTAACTCCTGGAATTTCTCCTTTATTGGCCAATTCTCTAAAGCAAATTCTACAAATACCAAATGCTCTCATAAATCCATGTCTTCTTCCACATTTAAAACAACGTCTTACAAGCCTTGAAGAATATTTAACATTTTTCTTAACTTTTGCTTCTTGTGATGTTTTGGCCATATTTTTATTAATCTTTAATTGGAAATCCTAATAATTTATATAATTCTAAACCTTCTTCTTTACTCTTTGCTGATGTAGAAACTGTTATTTGTAATCCTATAATTGTTTTTTCTTTTTCAGTAAATACTTCAGGAAAGGAAATATGTTCTTTAAATCCCATATTTAGATTACCCATCTTATCAATTGATTTTGGATCTATTCCTTTAAAATCACGAGATCTTGGCAAAGATAAATAAATAAATCTCTCAAGAAAATCCCACATTCTTTGCTTTCTCAATGTTGCTACAGCACCAATCTCCAATCCTTCTCTTAATTTAAAACCTGCAATTGATTTTTTAGCTTTTGTAATTTTAACTTTTTGACCAGAAATTTGACCTAAATCATTACTAATTAAATTTTGGATCTTTTCTCTTTCTCCAGATGTCTTAGTTGAAACTTCTTTCCCAAAAGAAGAGGAAATTACAACTTTTTTAATACAAGGAACTGCCATTTTATTCTTGTATCCAAATTTAGCCATCATTGCTGGTAATACTTCAGTGTTATATTTTTTTTGTAATTCTGTCATTTTTTTCTTTATAAATTTATACTATTTGTTTACACTTCTTACAAATTCTATTTTTATTGTTTTTTTCAATTTTATAACCAATTCTTACTGCTTTACCACATTTTGGACAAATAAATTTAATATTTGAAACATCAATTGGCATTGCAACTTTTATTAACTGCCCTTTTTCTCCTTGCCTTTTTGCTTTAACAGCTTTTGTTACATTATTAACTCCTTCAACTAAAACTCTTCCAATACTTGGCATAGATTTTAAAACTTTTCCGGTCTTACCCTTATCTTTTCCTGAAATTATTAATATATTATCTCCTTTCTTTATTTTCATAAAATTTTATTATAATAATTCTGAAGCCATCATTGCTATTTTATCAAAACCTTTTTCTTTCAATTCCTTAGCTGTAGGGCCTAAAATTCTTGTTCCTTTTGGTAATTTTCCATCTCCCAAAATTACTGCAGCATTATCATCAAATCTAATATATGAACCATCTTGCCTCTTATATTCTTTTCTTTGTCTTACAATAACAGCTTTTACTTTATCATGTTTTTTAACTAACTTTCTTGGTTCTGCTTTTTTTACTGTAGCTACAATAATATCACCTAATTGAGCATATCTTCTTTTTGTACCACCAAGTATATTAAAAACCTGGATTATCTTAGCTCCTGAATTATCTGCTATTTTCAACATTGTTCTTGGTTGTATCATATTATTATACTTTACTAATTACTTTCCATGATTTATCTTTGCTAATTGGATTACATTCTTCTATAATTACAGTATCACCTAATTTGAATTCTGGATTCTCGTTATGTGCCTTATACTTTGTGTGAATTTTAAATCTTTTCTTATATTTTGGGTGCTCTTTCATTCTTTCAACTTCAACAACCACAGTTTTCTGCATTTTATCTGAAATTATAATTCCCTGTAATTGCTTTTTTGCCATAAAATTATTTTATCAATTTTCTATTTAATATTCTCATTAAGAACAGTCAATGTTCTTGCTAATTCTTTTTTTGCTAAAGATATTTCTTTGACATTCTTTAATTTATTTGAAGAAAATTTAAATCTCAAATCTGAAATCTTTTTTCTAAGATCTAATACTGACTTATGCAATTCTTTTTTATCTTTTTTTCTTAATTCAGCTAATTTCATAATTATATATAATAACCTTTTTTTAAATATTTTTCAATAGTTAAATCTCTCTTTTAATAAATTTTGTAGCTACTGGCAATTTGCGAGCAGCCCCCAAAAGAGCTTCTTTGGCAATTTCCTCTTTTAAGCCATCAATTTCAAAAATAATTCTTCCCGGCCTTACTGCAAACACATAATGATCAACTCCTCCTTTTCCTCCTCCCAATGGAACTTCAGGCCCCTTACTAGTCACAGGCTTATCTGGGAAAATTCTCAACCACAATTTTCCTCCTTTCTTCATATATCTTATTATATGTCTTCTTGCTGATTCAATTTGACGAGCTGAAACCCATCTTGTTCCCATAGCTTTCAATCCAAATGCACCAAAATTCAACTCAGTTGCCCTTGTTTCAATACCCTTAGACCTACCTTTACACCATTTTCTGTGTTTAACTTTTTTTGGCATTAATATGCTCATAGTATTTTTTATTTATCAAATTTTTCACCTTTATATAACCACACTTTAATTCCTATCTTTCCATAAGTACAAAAAGCTTCAGCAAATCCATAATCAATATCAGCTCTCAAAGTATTGCGTGGCATTTGGCCTTGACTTAACCATTCTCTTCTCGCAATTTCAATACCATTTAATCTACCAGAAACTTCCATTCTTATTCCTTTTATCTCTTTGTCTTGCATTACTCTTTCGATTGATTTCTTTAAAACCTGCCTAAATGGAATTCTTTTTTCTATTTGTAAAGCTGCCATTTGAGCCACTAAAACAGATTTAGTAAATGGATTTTTAATTTCTCTAATCTCTATTTTAAAATCTCTTTTTACTTTTTCATCTTTTTTAATAGAATTCCTTTTCTTCCTAATTATAAATTTTTCTAATGAATTTTTTAAAAGTTCAACACCATTCCCACCTCTTCCTATAATCAAACCAGGTCTTGCAGATTCTATAATAATATTAAGCTTATTTGCAGAATGCTCTATTTGTATAGAAGCAACAGAAGCTTCATGTAATTTCTTAGTTAAATAATCTTTGATCATAAAATCCTCCTCAAGAAATTGTGGCATTTTGCTACCATAAAAACCTCTGATATTCCAATCTTCTGTTCCCTTTATTCTAAATGATTTTGGATGAACCTTGTGTGACATATTATAAAAATTTATTTAGTTTTTTTGTTTAATTTTTTGTTTATTCTCTTCTTTCTAAATTCAGCTTTTTTTGCAAGTCTTTTTTCTTTCTTACTTTCTTTTTTATTTTTCAATTCATCAAGAATTATTGTAATATGCGAAGTTTTTTTCTCAATAGGATAAGCTCTTCCTCTACTCATTGGATGCCATCTTTTTAATTTTGTACCTTCATCTGCTATTACTTTAGATATATACAAATCACTTTCATTTAATTTAAAGTTGTTTTTTGCATTAGCTATAGCAGAATTTAATAACTTTAAAACAATAGGTGCTGATTTTCTTGTTGTAAAAGAAAGTATAGTTACAGCTTCTGTAGCTTTTTTATTTCTTATCAAATCAATCACATCTCTGGTTTTTCTTGGAGCTATTCTTAAATTTCTTAAAATTGCTTTTATTTCCATAATTTTAAATAATTATTTTTTTGCTACTGGTTTAGTTGCTTCTGCTGTTTTTGCTGTCTGATTTGCTTGAGCTGATGCTTCTTGCTCTCTCTGCATTTTACCTCCATGCCTTCCAAATTTTGTTGTTGGTGAAAATTCTCCAAGCTTGTGCCCCACCATATCTTCTGCTACAAATACAGCAACAAATTCTTTGCCATTATGAACTCCAAAAGTAAAACCAACCATTTCTGGAGAAATTGTACTGTGCCTTGCCCATGTTTTAATAATGGTTTTTTCTCCTTTTTTAAGGGAAAGCACTTTTTTCAATAATTTTTCGTCCACATAAGGACCTTTTCTTAAGCTTCTGCTCATAAATTTTAAATTATTTTTTTCTTCTTTGAATTATCATTTTTGTTGTCCACTTTCTATTGTTTCTTGTTTTTACCCCTAATGCTGGTTTTCCCCATGGAGTTTTAGGATGCTTCAATCCAATTGGTTGTCTTCCTTCACCTCCCCCGTGTGGATGATCTACTGGATTCATTGCTGTTCCTCTTACATGAGGCCTTCTTCCTTTTAATCTTGATTTACCAGCTTTTCCAACTCTATAAAATCTATTTTCCGGATTTGATACAGCTCCAATTGTAGCATAACACTCATCTAACACTTTTCTAATTTCAGTTGAAGGCATTTTTAAGTTTGTATATCCATGCTCTTGAGCTAAAACTTGAGCTAAAGAACCAGCTGATCTTACCATTTTACCGCCTTGTCCTGGATTTAATTCTATATTATATACAGAAGTTCCTACAGGGATATTTTTTAACTTCATTCTATTTCCTACACTCAAATTAGCTTTTTCAGAAAATAAAATTTCATCACCTACTTTTAATCCTTGTGGGGCTATAATATATTGCTTTTGCAAATCATTATATTGAATTAATGCAATAAATCCTGTTCTGTTTGGATCATATTCTAAAGCAATTACTTTTGCAGGTTCATTTAAACGTGTTTGAGCAAATTCAATTACTCTATATAACTTTTTTACTCCACCACCTTTATGTCTTACTGTTATTCTTCCAGAGGCTGAAGATCTACCTACGTTTCTTTTAATGTATTTTAAAAGTCTTTTCTCTGGCTTTTTATTGCTTAATTGAGAAAAATCAATTCCAGTCATTCCTCTTCTCGATGGAGTTGTTGGTTTATAAATCTTCATATTTTTATATTACAAAATTTCAATTTTATCTCCTTGTTTTAATTTAACCACAGCTTTTGTATATGCTTTTTTAAATCCTTGAGTTCTTCCAATTCTTCTTTTTTTATGTGGTATCTTAATTATATTTACAGATAATACTTTCACTCCATAAACCCCTTCAACTGATTTCTTTATTTCTGATTTATTGAATCCATTTAAAACTTTAAAGGTATATTGATTTTGAGTTTCTGACAACAAGGCACCTTTCTCTGAAATGTGTGGTTCTTTTATTATTGAGTATGAAAAACTTCCAGTTTTTTTATTTGATTTAGAAACAGATTTTACTTCTTTTGCAACTTTAACAGAATCAACTTTTTTAGTTGGTTTTTTCTCCACGCTTTGACGCGAAGCAAGCCTTGACTTTTCTGCATCTTTTTTATTTTTTAAAAAATCTAATAATGCCATACGAAGTTTGTAAAGTTTAAAGTTTATAAAGTTTTTAAAGTCACCGACTTGATAACTTTATAACTTGATAAATTTATAACTATTTCGTGAATGTTTTTTCAATTGTTTTAATACTTTCTTTACTCACTAACAAATATTTTGTATTTAATAAATCCAAAACATTTAAATTTCTAGCAGAATCAATTTTAACTTTATCTATATTTCTTGCTGACATTACCATATTTTTATCATAATCTGGCAAAGCTATAAAAACTGATTTTCCATTTAATGGTAAGTTTTTTAATATATTAGAAGTTTCTTTAGTTTTACCATTTTTTGATTCTAAATTTTCAATTACAATCAAATCATTTGTTCTAGCCTTTTCAGATAAAACCATAAATAAAGCTTTTCTTCTCATTTTCTTAGGTATATCGCGCTCCAAAACTCTATCATTTCTTGGGCCATGAGCAATTCCTCCTCCTGGCCAAATTGGAGATCTTTTTGAACCATGCCTTGCTCTTCCTGTACCTTTTTGACGCCAAGGTTTAATTCCTGAACCTGCTACTTCTGATCTATTTTTTGTATGAGCTGAAATTTGTCTTTTATTTGCCATTTGAGAAGTTAAAACTTGATGAACTAAATCAGAGTTCATAGGAACTTCAAAAATCTCCTTTGGTAAGGTAAGTGTATCTTCTGTTTTTTTACCTTTTGTATTATAAACTACTATTTTCATATAATTAACCTCTTATTTCTAATAAAGCTCCATTTCTCCCAGGAACTGCTCCTTTTACTGCTAAATAATTATTTTCTAAATCAACTTTCATTATTTGTAAATTTTTAACTGTAACTCTATCTGAGCCCATTCTGCCTGGCATTTTTCTTCCTTTAATAACATGCTGTGGAAATCTACATCCAGTAGAACCAATAGTTCTTGCTTCGTGTTTTACACCATGTGTTCTGTTTCTGCCATGAAAGCCATGTCTTTTTACTCCTCCTTGAAATCCCTTTCCTTTTGATATTCCAGAAACTTTAACTATATCACCTTCTACAAATGCAGAAACATCAATTTTATCTCCTATATTCATAATTTCTGTTGTTCTATTTTCTCTTACAAATCTATATTCTTTTCCTTTCATTGTTTTCTTAATTTTATTCTTTTTTTCAATTTTCTCTAATCCAATTTGAATTGCATTATAACCATCTTTCTCTCCAACTTTTTTTTGCAAGACAACACAAGGTTCTGAGGAAATCAAAGTAACTGGAGTTAATATACCATCTTTATCAAACAATTGAGACATTCCTAATTTTTTACCTAAAATAAATTTCATATTCGAGATTCTATATTTGTATATTATTTTTGATTTGTATATTTGATAATACTACTAAAGAAAAACGGGCATACTGCCCGATTCCGGCAATGTTGTTACCCTTTGACAAGCTCGGGACAAACCCTTGCAAGTTTTGGGAAGTTAACTATTGTCTTTACAATTAATCATCTTAGCAAAATTTCAAACCCATGTCAATACCCCAAAACTAATTTTTATAATATAGCCACAATTACCCAGCAAAATTACCACGATCGTAGCAATTTTACTGGGTAAATAAAAACCTCACAAAATAATGTGAAGTTTTTACTAAGTACCTTTATTATAATTAGATCTAAAGTGTTGGCCAAGAAGATTCTTTTTCTTTTATTACAGAAATTTTTTCTTCAAGTTTTTTGTTAGCTCTAAAATCTTTAGTTTTTGATTTTCTTTTTGCAATCCATTCATCAACTCCTAAAATTCCAGATTTATATGCCCACAATCCAAATCCTGCTAATAATAATGGCAAGAAAACTGAATCCAACCATATATTATCTGTTAATCCTGTAGATACAGAAGTAGCTCCTAAAACCCCTGCTTTATTTACAATTACAGTAGCAAAAGCTTGAGCTAATTGACCAATTGATTCAGATGAAGATATATTTACATAATTAGTAATTGTAGTATTCCCAAAACTAAAATTAGAACTTGGAGCAACTTGTACTTGATATGTAATTGTCCTCATTTGGCTTTGTGATAAATAACCTATATTAATACCAGAATTCAAATCACCATAATTTACTACATTATCTACTGTAATATTTGTTCTGTTGATTAAATTAGCTGGCAAAATATCTCTAACTGTAACATTGGTTAAATTTTGATTTGTTCCTGTAACTGATGCAACAATCATAAAGCTTAGTACATCTCCTGGTTTAGCTGACACAGAACTTGCCCAGTTAGTTCCAGAAGACAAATTTCTTACAGACTTAATTGTTGTAATTATACCTTGATTTCCCCCAGATGTAATAAAAGTCATATTTTGACCATAACTTATTTGCCCTGAGGTGTCTTGAGATACTGCTCTAAAATTATAAGTAACATTTGGCTGTAATCCAGAAATATATTGACTAAAAGAGGCGGTATAACTTAAAGACTGTCTATTTGTTTCATAACCATAAGAATTTGATGTGCCGTATTGAAACCATACAGTATTATAATTATTATAGGTATTGTAGTTATTGTAATTGTTGTAATTATTATATAAATAACCATTCAAAGTAGCAGAATTTGTAGTTATATTTGTAGCTGAATTTGTTTGAACGCTATTGCCAACAACATTATTGTTTATATAATTTATTCTTACCATCATATCATCAGAAGCTGATAATCCTGATGAATTTCTCACGGTTAATGTACAATAATAATTTACATTACTATTTACATTTGGAGCTACAAATAATGTTTGAGCTGAATTTGGGCTTGATAAATATCCTCCATTACAATTCCATGAATATGTCACAGCTTGGCCATTTGAATCAGAACCAGAACCATATAAAGTAACTGATTGACCTGGATTTACATATTGATCAGACCCTGCATTAGCTATTACATTAGATGATGTGCTACTAGAAGATGTTGTGGTAAATGAAATGTTTTGACCATAGCTGGTGCTATTAGAATTTTGAATTACTGCTTGATAATAATATGTTGTGTTTGAAGCAAGTCCAGATAATTGATGATTAAAACTTGTTTGAGAACTTAAAGTCTGATGTGTTGTTTCATTACCATAAGAAGTTGAAGTCCCCCATTTAAACCAAACTACAGCAGAAGTATCTGCACCTAAACTTGTAATAGTACCATTTAATGTAGCAGAATTCGTGCTAATATTTGTAGCAGAATTTGTCTGCACTGATGGAGCTGAAACCGTTGTATTAACTGTAACTGTAGCTGAAGTAATTTTGGTCTGAGAGCCAGATGTAACAGTTAATACTGCTGTATATGTTCCTGCTTGAGTAAATGTCTTCCTACAGGTTTGTTCAATACCAACGCAATCTCCAGTCCAAATATATGAATATGTTCTATTTGTGTCAGAAAGTGTTGGAGTAAATATTACTTGCTGTGTTGTTGTAGCAGGATTTGGACTTGCTGTTGCAGTTACTGTAAAATCAGTAGGGTTATCTACGCAAATTTGACCTGTGCAAGTTTGATTTGCTGTACAAGAAGTTTTTTGCTGTGGGGCCACTGAATCAGAACATCTTGAAGCTGGTGTTCCTGCATCATTACATGTAAATGTCTTATAATTCTGCCAAACATTCCCATTATAACAATATGGTTCATTAACATATCCATTTGTTCCACATTGAGAATTTGAATTGCAATTTATCACAACATCTTGGCAGGTCGCATTAGAGCAAGTTTGGTTTGCAGTACAATCTGTAACAAGTATTGGAGCAATGCTATATTCACATCTTGAAGCTGGTGTGTTTTCATTGATACAATCCCAAGTTTTATAATCAACTTTTACATCACCATCTCTACAATATCTTTCTCCTATTTCTCCATTAGTTCCACATGCAGAATCTAAAGCACAAGCAATTGTTTTGTTGACGCAAGCTCCATTACTACAAGTTTGAGTTTCACTATTACAAGTTTCAATAATAGGATTTGTTGAAGTTATTGTACAAGTTGTTTGTCCAGCAGAACAAGACCCCACCGTATTTGTTTGATAAACATTCCCATCTTGACCACAAGCTCTTAATCCTATAGAATTTCTTGTTGAACAATCATCTACAATTCCCAAATCATGATTGCAAGAATCATAATTATGAATTTTATTATCTGTTCCACATTTTGAAAAAACTCCAGTACAAGCTTCATTTACTGCAAGATTTATTGAAGATGAGCCATTTTTACCTGCAGAAGAAACTATGACAGATACGGGATAAGCACCTTCAGATAAATTATTTTTCACACAAGTACTTTGATTCCCCACATCATTACAAATTCCTGACCATGAATAATTATAATTACCATCTCCACCAATAACATCTATAGCGCTAAATAAAACTGTTTGATTTGTTAAAGCGGGATTTGGATTAACTACAAGCCTTGCTGATACATCAGGGATAACTGTAACACAGGCTCCGTTACTACAGCTTGTAGAACAAGTATTTTGCAATCTATCTTCTTGTCTTGATAAACAAGATGAATCTGTGGTGCCTGGTTGATCGCAGTAAGGTATATTGTATTTTTGGTAAACTGCATTTGGGTTTTGGCCTTGATTTGAATTTCCACAGAACAAAGCTCCTTGTGCTTGTTCAGAACCACACTTTTCTATTGTGTTTGAAGTTGTGCAAGCTACAGTCTTGCAAGTCTTTGTAGCTTCATCACAAGTTTGATCAGATGTACAATCTACTTTTAATTGAGACATTGTCAT
>CAINWR010000012.1 GCA_903854535.1 Candidatus Staskawiczbacteria bacterium
AAAGAGCTAATAATTGCAATCAAAGATAAAAACGTAGCAGACATAGAATATCTGGTAAAAAAATTAACAGGAAAGGCAGGTGTAAAATGAATGCATATAAAGATGTTACCAACTCAATGGAAAGTTATTATAAGAAATCAACTGAAACAAAAGATTACTATTATGAACGGGCGCTATTTCTCAACAACAAAAATTATAACATATTTTTGAGCCTTAAATTTGACAAGTAAAAAAAGGAGGAACAAATGAAAATAAAAACTTTAAAAGAATTTGTTGACAGTGGCAATTCTCCCAAATTTTCGTACTATGTAGCAGTAGCAAAAAAAGAAGAATTGGAAAAATTTTCAGAAAATGTTATTTATGAAATAGTTAATGAAACCTTTGGCTTTGGATTTTTCAAAAGACAATTTGCTTATTCTTTGAGAAAAATATAAAAAAAGGTGGAACAAATGAAAATGATAGTAGTTAAAATCAAAAGAGTAGAATACAATTACAAAAACAGAAATGAAGAACAAGTAAAAGAAAGATATGAAATAGTTGAGGAAGAAACCGATGTAGAAGTTGAGGAAGAAAAGAAGGCAAGTTAAATGTTAATAATCTTAACAAAAGGAAGGTAAAAATGAAAATTAAATGCTTTAAATGCGGAAAAGGAAAAGAAATAAATACAACAAAAAATGTTGCCGGGAAATATGCTTGCCAAGAATGTATTTTGACAAGTTATAGCAAACTGACTGAATTGAGAAAAAAAATGGATAGATAAATGTGAATAAATTTCACAAAAAAGGGAAGGCAAATTATGATTACATTACACAAATTTGCAATAAAAAATATCGGCAAATTTTCGCTCGGAAAATCTTGTCCAGAAAATATGGTAATTGAATTTGAATCCATAAAAAAGGCGGTAAAGCATTATCGTAAAGGAAGTAAAGCAAATTTTTCAACCTATGCAACTGAAATAATGAAACACGATTTAGCCAAAGAAAAAATTAAACAGGAGGAAATTGTAAAAAATGTACCCAAAAATAAGGTAACAAATTCTGAAGAAATTATACATAATGAGTTCGACAAAGTAAGAAATTATTCTCAATTTGATAGAAATTTTTTGGCTACCGAGCTTAAAAAATTAAATAAAACTGAAAGAAAATGGCTCGCATTGCAGTACGGATTGATTGGTCGCCCCTTGACATTGCGTGAGATAGGCGCAAAATTTGGCAAGCATTTTGAATGGGTTAGACAGGTAAATGCTAAGAACATTGAAAAAATAAGAAAAAATGTTTAAAAAGAGAGGTCAATTATGAAATATAAATGTGAACATTGTGGCAACGAAAATGACTATAATCCTGTTGTAACAGATGATGTATGCTTAGATGTGTGCAAGTGTCTAAATTGTAGCAAGTGGTTTTATGTTAATAATTTAAGAGACAATTTCCTTTATTTTTTAGAAAGAAAAAAAGAAAGATGAATATGAACGCCATATAGGAGGTAATTATGATGGCAAAGTATCAGCATGGAATAATAACTACAGAATCAGGAAGTTATGGCTTATATACAGACGTAACAGCTGATTACCCAGAAGAATTAGCAGAAGCTGGAGACGCTGATGGCGATGTAATTCAAACAACTGTGAAAATTAACTGTATTTTTGATACATCTAAAACTTTACCAGCACTGTTGAATTCAACTGTAACATTATCAGG
>CAINWR010000013.1 GCA_903854535.1 Candidatus Staskawiczbacteria bacterium
ACTCCAGAAATGAAGGCCGTAGAAAAAATAGCAAAAAAAACTGGCAAAAGATTTGGAATAACTTTAATAACAGAATTAGCCCCAGTTATAGGAGCAATTGTTCCAGCATGGACAATATTTGTTTATAAAGAAATGGGCGGGTTATCTTTAACAAGTAGCTCATCAGAAGAATCTGAAGATAGTGGGAGTGGAGGGGGTGGAGGAAATGAAGAGGGTGATGAAAAAGTTGTGCCAGCTGAAATTGTAAATAAAAACCAAACAAATTCAAATTCAAGTTCAAAAAAAAGTGAAACAATATCAGCTTAAAAAATTTTTGCTATTATCAATTTTATCTATACTGCTTTTGCCTGTAGTGGTTTTAGCATTAGAAAATGATTATCCAAGTATTTTAGGAAATTCTTTGCCAGCAAATCCAGACTTAGCTGAATATGTAAGTTATTTTGTAAATATTGGAATATCAATATCTGCAATGTTAGCTGGATTAGTTATTGTGTTTGGAGGATTGCAATATATTATATCTGGCGCCATGGGTAAATCAAATTCAGAAGCCAAAGAATGGATAAAGTCAGGAACTTTGGGAATGTTTTTATTAATTTCAGCTTATTTAATTTTATCTACTATAAACCCTGCTTTGGTAAATCCAAAAGTAGGACAACTTTTAGATGTTATTCCTTTTATAAATATTTCTGTTTCAGATATAAATCAAACAATTGAAAAAGAGTTTTATAAAGAAATTCCCATAGGAACTTTGACAGAAGCAGTTTTGGCAAATACTGCAAGTTGTTATATTTATGATGAATTTGGAGATCCTATATTAGAAGAAATAAAAACAGATAATGGCAATACAATTGATGGGCCAAAACATTTAAATAATGATAGAGCAGATTGTATGCTTGAACTCAACAAAGCTATTGAGAAAAAAACTAAAGTAATCAAAGAATTAGCTAAAAAAATTGCAGATTTAATGAAAGATTGTAATTGCCAAAAAAATCAACCTTCTCTTTCCACTTCTACATATACAGAATCAATTCTAGAATCACCAGGCTTAAGCCCATCTTCATTATTAGATTCTGGTAATTGTGCTTCTACAGGTGATTGCCCAAGCCAAGCATCTATATCTGATGTAAATGATTGTGAATCAAAAGGTTATTGTGGCCCCGCTCTACCTTGCAATTGCACAGATAAATGCGAGCCCAATGAAGAAGAATTTGAATTATGTCCACAAGGCACAAAGAAATTAGTACAAGAAGGCCCTATAATAATAGGCGCACTTGATTGGCCTGAATTTACTAGCGCGCTTTTAAATGGACAAAATAATTCTTCTCCAGAATATTTTTATTATGTTGATTCTTTATACAGATGCATGACTACAAATAAATCAATAGACATACCTGGCAAAGCATACAAAGGTTTACAAGAATTTGCTACTACAATTAATGCCCAACAAATTAATAATTTAATTGATACTACTGTAAAAATAAATGGCAAAGATATTATAATAATGAATAAAACAAATTGGGATAATTTAAAGTTAATAGAACAATTAATATATCTTAAAGAAAAATTAAAAAAACTAAATCAAACTTTAAGCCAAGATAATAGCAATCTTGCATCAGCTATAGAAGAATTAGATCAATGTTATTTACCAACACCATATGTAGATTATATTAAAAGACTAGAACAAACAAATAATAATGATAAGTTGTTGATGATTCAGAAAAATTATAATGATAGTACTAAAAATTTTACAGATATTTCTAAATATTGTAATGGTTTTGGTTATACTAACTCTGATTGTTTTTATAAATGTGAAAATGCTTGCCCCTCAACACATATTGATGCAATAAAACTTTTCGCAACTTGCCAAACTCAAGATTGTAATAAAATCTGCACAGATAATAGTGCTAGTTGTTTATCTAAAATAAATCAATGTAAATTCCAAGAAAGCGCTTGCTTAGCAACAAAATTCTATGAGAAATCTTGTCCTTATGGTTCTGGAGATTATAATAACTTTCAAGAGTGTATTACTTCTTGCCAAAATCAATGCCAAGATGATTGCCAAGAGAAATTCACTAATTGCACAACAATTAAAGAATCTTGTGAAAAATGCAATTCTGGAATAGATCCTAAATCAAATTATCCATATTCTTGCCAAATTCTTTCACAAGGATTTTGCTCTGATGAATTTGAGAAATGCCAAAAATATTGCACAAATGACTCGCAATGCTTATTAAATAATAAAGAGAAATGCTTATATAATCCTGAGTCTATAATTAAATGTTCAGTTGATGATACAGATGAATATAATTATAAAAATTGTATAGAAAATATTGGCTTTACTTGTAAATATGGATCTTCACAACAAGCAGGATATGCTGATTGTTTAGAAAAACCCTATTCTTTGAAAGATAATTTTTCTTCCTCAGATATATTTAAAGGAGTTATAGATAATAAAGATTATCAAAAATGCACCAATCCATTTTCTCCAGACTCTACAAGTTCTTGTTTTGCTGTGACTAATCCAAAATCTCCTTGCATTTCAGTCTGTCCAGAAGTAACAAAATGCCCATCTGCTTCAAACTGCTCTACTTGCCCTTGCACAACAACAGATATAGATACTAATGCATCAAATTTCGATCCTAAAGGAAAAGCTTTTTACAGTGTTTATGC
>CAINWR010000014.1 GCA_903854535.1 Candidatus Staskawiczbacteria bacterium
ATTTCATACACTCTTTCTGGTTTTTTTTGATCAAGTAAATCCTTTAAAAACTTAGCAGCTAAATTATCACAAGTTGTGTGCGCATTCATTAAATTAAATTTTAGTAAACGAGCTGAATCAACTGTTCTTTGGTGATTTGAAGAATTAACTCCTCTGGCAACTTCAGAAATTCTTTCACGCATCAATCCTTCTGCAATATTTATTGGTACTCCAGCATAAGAATTTAAAACTTCACATTGCATTTCCATTACATCTCCAAGCTTTGCCAAGCCCTTGCCAATTGGATGATGCGAAAATACCAAATCAATATTTCCAAGCTCTTTAGCAATTAAAATTTCTTCTGGCCCAATATCAATTCCAACTAAAATTTTCTTGATCTCTTTATCATCTGCAATATTATATATACAAGAATCCATATAAGGGTTTTGCAATTCTTCCATATCAAATTCTTGCTTTTCTTTTTCAGGCAAATTCTCAAATCTTTTTTTCTTATTATCCAAAAACTTTTGCACACTAGCAACGCCTCTTAAATCAGAGTTAATTCCCATTCTTATAGATAAATTTTGAATATCATTAATTTTCATTATAAAATAAACGAGCCAAATAAATTTTTTCGAGCACGAGGGTGCCCCGTAGAGAGGCTCTCGGCGCAGAAAAAATTTCATTTGGCGAGTTGAATTATCTTAAAATTTGTTGCCGAGCAGAGTTATTTAAAAGTTTATTTAGTTTTCTTTTTATTTTTCATTTTTCCACTTTCAACTTTTGCTTTTGATTTGCCTTGATTTTGCTTTTGTTCAGCTTTTACTTTTTTTACTTTTTTCTCCACAACTTCTGTTTTTATTTCTCCAGACAATCTTTTATACATTTCATCTATCATTTCTTTTTGTTTTTTTGCATCGTAAAATTTCTTGCGAATTTCTGCTTTCTTTAATCTAATAAACTTTTTATCTGACTTATTTAAATTTTTAACCATAAAAATTTTTCTACTAATTACCAATTTAAACGAATATACTAATTCGAATTAATTTATAATTTATAAATTTTACATTTTAAAGTTATTTTTACTTTATCTTAAAACCACTCAAAAAGCAAGCTTATTATTTTATTTAATTAAAAAAGGTGCCCCCTGCCATCACTGACAAAAGACACCTATGACTCGCCACTTTCGCAAGCCATAATTACGGCCTTACAGAGGCACTGAACGTTCGGGCGAAATACGCCTTCTGATCAGAAGTGCTAAATCTGTTGGCCTTAAACTCCAACTCTCTTTTCTTTGAAGCCGGAGCTGAACTTTCCACCACCCGCACTCGCACCGTCCGTATGCGTACGGGTTTTTCATCGCCAACAGAAACTGAGGGAGCCACAGCCGAAGCTGGGCTCGCCATTACCACAGGCGCTGATGATGCGCCTGTAGACCTTGCCCCTGCCGGCGTTACTGAGGGTTTCCAACTAATCCTCCTGTCACCCAAGCAGATAGGTAACTGGGGGTTTCTGGCAAACTCGGCAGGCCATCGGTGTCTATTGAAGGGCCAGAAACTGGTCCTCGCAACAAAACCCCCCACACCCGATTTGCCATGATGCTTACCAAGGGATCTTCACTTACTTTGGCCAATGCCAGGCATTGTCTGGCACCACCTGTGATGTCGCTTTTGCAAAGCTCCAGCACAAGCGCACCAGCAATGGCGCAGGCCTCGGGTTTATCCTTAACATTAAACCCCGAGTTGATCAACTCATGGACGCAATCCTTGCCGATTAAACGAAGGCAAATCACTGCCTTGCCTCGAATTCGGCTTTGCTGATCATCATCCGCAAGAGCCTTTACGAGCTCTGGGATAGATGACTCTTTGATCGCGACCAACTGCGCCACAATCTCGACAGCTTCAAAGCCAGATCGAGACCGTAGCATACTGACCAACTCTTTGGCCTTTTGATCGTCCTTGGCTTTTTGGCCGAGCATAATATCTTCTTGCCGACGAGCTTCGTCTGCACGGGATTTCTCGGCAACTTCCATGTTACCGATTTTTTGCTTGAGGGTTATCACCTCACCAGTAACATCGCACAAATCCGCTCTCTTAGCTGATGTAACCTCCGCAACCGGCGCCGAGCTCTTGCTGCAACCTACCAAAAAAACAACCACCAAGGCCTCAACAAGAAAAATCATGCTCTTCATCGGACATTTCCTTCGTTCTAATCAACACATCAAAACTAATCGCCAGCTCCGCTTGGAGCTAGAAAACGACAATTTTTAATGTGCTAATAATTTTACATCTTATCACAAAAATTAAATCTTGTCAAGTAGACAGTGCATTAAAACAGGCTATCCTGAGCCTGCTTTGATATTTGAAAATAATTTTGCTTATACGATTATTTTTATTTTTCTACCTTAAAACCTAATTCCTCTTCATTTCTTTGCGCAAAATCATATTCTGATTCGCTTAATTCTCCACCCCTATTTACCTTACCCCTTATTGCATTAATTCTTGCCAAATGCTCTCTTTGCTCTAAACTATTTCTATCTTGCATTTTATCTCTTAATTGAGGCGGCAATTCTCCTTGACTAACTTTATTACAATTTTTCCTTATAAAATTTTTGATTTCATTTGATAAATTATTTCTAATAGCAAAATCTTTTGCATTTATATTAAATCCTCTGACATTTCTTGATAATCCCATAAATCTATTTTCAATTTTTTCTATTTCTACTAATTGAGATTTTTCTATTTTATATCCAGATTTATCTATTCTATCCCCTAAATCAATCACAAAACTCCCATTATTAATTTGAACAACCCTTGAACCAAGCACGCTTGCTTGTAAAGACGCAGTATAAGCATTTTCTACTCCTTCATAATTTTGAACTTCTATACCTGATTTCTCAACAACTCGTGCAGGTGTATTGGCAACCGGAGCAATAGTCTCAACAGCTGGGGCAGAATTAGAAGTTTCAGCAACTGGAGTTGTAGCTTGAGTTGCGGTTTCAACAGGATTTTGAGTAGAAACTGGACTCTGAACTATATCAAGGGTAGAAGTTACTACTACTTCTGCTGTGGATTTTGCGCCTGGATTTGCTTCAGCTTTAGCCGTACCATTTGCCGGTGCCTCTGAAACTTCCCCTTTTTTACCAAAACCCAAAATTGCAATTAATGTAGCTATAGAAATACCCGTCCAAGCAACGGCGTTGACCAATAATTTCGGCCAATGTTTTTTAAAAAATCCTTGTTCTTCTTGATTTATAGCTCTATTTATTGGTTGATCTGAAATATCTGGTTCATTATTTTCTCTGTGATTTTGAGGTGTAGAAGTATCAATATTTGAATCTACTTGCCTGCTTGCCATTTCTTCTCTTAATTTAGCATATATTTC
>CAINWR010000015.1 GCA_903854535.1 Candidatus Staskawiczbacteria bacterium
AATTAATTTTTATTCATTACATTCATATTCTCATCAAATTCATATATAACAAGTCCTGCAAATGGTATTTCAACTTTTATCATATCTTGATCTGGTATATTTTCTATATACTTAATAATAGCTCTTAAAGGGTGATGACTGGAAACAACTAAAACATTTTTACCAGAAATTAATTCTTTTTCAATAAAATCTTTATAAAATGGAACCACTCTATTATACACATCACTGCCACTTTCACCTTCAGGAGGTGCGACATCATAACTTGTTCGCCACAACAAAACTTTCTCTTGCCCATATTTATTTTTTGTTTCAGCTTTATTTAATCCTTGAAGTTGTCCATAATAACGTTCATTTAGTTTTTCAGAAACAAAAAATTGAGTACAATTTTCAGTTACTTTATCAAAATTACCCCACTCCTGCATTTTCCCTCCATCTAAGTATGAAAAAAATGGATATTTGCTAAAATTTTTATATAACTCGATAACAGTTTGCATATTTCTTGGCAATGGAGATGTAAAACCAATATCAAAATTTTCTTTTGATAATCTTTCTGCAACGCTATTAACCATTTCTAAACCCTCTTTTGATAATGGGGCGCCAGTCCAGCCAGCAAAACGATCTTCAACGTTCCACTGTGATTTTAAATGTCTTTGTAAATATAATTTTGCCATAATTTTAAATATTTAAATTATTTTTTTAAAATTGCTACCGGCTACTTTGCAATTTTCTCCAAGCTCGGTTTCTATTTCCATTAATCTATTATACTTTTCTACACGCTCGCCTCTTGATGGCCCAACTTTTACAAACCCAGCATTTACTGCAACTGCCAAATCGATCATTGTAGAATCATTGGTTTCGCCACCTCCTCTGTGACTTATTATTGTCATTATATTATTTTTACGAGCTAGCATACAACATTCTACTGTTTCAGACAATGTCCCAATCTGGTTTAATTTTATCAAAATAGAATTTATGGCTTTCTCATCAATAGCTTTTTGTAATAATTTTGGATTTGTTACAGTTAAATCATCGCCCACAATTGCAATTTTACCACCCAATTTTTCTGTAAGTTTTGGCCAAGCCTGCCAATCTGTTTCAGCTAAAGCATCTTCAAGAGTTATTATAGGATATTTTTCTACCCAATTTTCAAAATAAGTAATCATTTCATCAGAACTTAATTTTTTATTTTCTTTTTCCAATTCATAAACTCCATTTTCATAAAGCTCTGAAATAGCGGGGTCTAAAGATATGCCAACCTCTTTCCCAAATTCATATCCTGATTTTTTAACAGCTTCGGCAATCAATTCAAATGGTGATTCATTGGACTCCAAACCATTTGGCGCAAAAGCCCCTTCGTTCCCTACATTACTATTTAATCCCCTATCTTTTAAAACTTTTTTCAAATTTAAATAAATTTCTACTCCGCGCCTTACATTTTCTTTTACACTATCATTTCCAATCATAGAAATCATATATTCTTGTAAATCTGTAGATTGATCTGCATGAGCTCCACCTTCAATTACCACCATCATTGGGTTTGGTAAAACATAGTTTTTGTCGCATAATAAACCACTATTCTTTAAATCAAAATTTTCTCTTATCCACTGATATACTGGCATTTTCTTTTCGTTGGCAGTCGCGCGAGCTACAGCCAAACTTACACCAAGTATAGAATTGGCACCCAAATTTGTTTTGCGTTCCGAGCCATCTAAATCAATCATTATTTTATCTATTTTTTGTTGACTTCCAATTTCACATACTTCTTGACCTACTAAAGCTGGTGCAATTATTGTATTTACATTTTCTACTGCTTTGAGCATGCCTTTGCCCATAAATCTTGATTTATCCCCATCTAAAAGCACAAAAGCTTCGCTAATTCCAGCAGAAGCACCATAAGGCACTGAAGC
>CAINWR010000016.1 GCA_903854535.1 Candidatus Staskawiczbacteria bacterium
AAATTATTATTTTTTGTTATTTCGATAGTTATTTTTGCTACTGCTAGTAGCACATTAGCTTGTGTTGAGTCAGGGGATAAAGGTAAAGATTATTATTTAAAAGGCACCACTTCTGTTGGTAGAATGGCTTTTACTGATTATTGTTTGCCTAATGGAAATTTGGCGGAATTTTATTGCTCAAATACTAGGCCAATGTATGAAGAATTTGATTGTCCAGGTATTTGTTCTGATGGAAAATGTATAAGTGAAGATTGCACAAATTTAAATAAAAAAATATTGGATTTTATAAATGTTTTTGGTTCAGCTTCATGTGGCGACGCTAATTATAGAAGTATTTATGATGCTAATGGTGATAAAGTAATTAATTCATCAGATTCATTAAAAGTTGTTTCTTGGGCAAGCTCATCAAATAACGAAGCTTGTAGAAATCAATTAAATAATCCGTCAAACGTTTGTCCGTCAGTTCAACCATCAATTACTGTAACCTCGCCAAATGGAGGAGAGACGCTAGAAGTTGGTAAAACTTATGATATTAGTTGGAAATCAAGTAATATTAGTAATAAAATATCAATTACTTTAACCCCTGATGATGGCTCTTTCCAATATGTTATTACGCCATATCCATATATTTCAGCATCAGATTCCTCTTATAAATGGACTGTACAGCAGGATATAAAAGTCGGACAAAAATTTAAAATTATTGTTGGAACTACAGATGGAATGGTAACTGATTATTCTGATAATTATTTTAACATTGTTGAAGCTACATCAACTCACTCAGTATGTCAAAATGCAACATGTGTTTCTGTTAGCGGTTTTGGTATGGATGAATGTGCAAAAGATTCTGATTGCGCATCAACTCAACCATCAATTACTGTAACCTCGCCCAATGGAGGGGAGACATTAGAAGTTGGTAAAACTTATGATATTTTATGGAAAGTATCAAATTTCTTAGATACAGAAAAATTAGTTATTCAGTTAGTTGGTGATTCTAATTTGTGGGGATTTGCTCAATCTTTGCCAAATACAGGCAAATATTCATGGACTGTCCCGTCTCCATTGCCAGATGAAAATAATATTATAAATGGTGGTAAGTATAAGATTAGAATTGATAATGCAGCTGCTTTACCGGGAAGAGTAGCTACAGATAGTAGTGATAATTATTTCACTATTGTTGAAAATGCCAACAGCAATGCTAGTAGCGTGACTTGTTATGAATTTAAAAATAATTTATTTTATGGATCTAGAGGGGATGATGTTTTGGCTTTGCAAAATATCTTAAAGAAAGAAGGTTTTGAGTCGTTTATTACAAAACGCAAAGATAAAGATGGCGTTTTTGGATTAGGTACTTATTATGCATTAAAAGCATTTCAAGAAAAATATAAAGATGAAATATTAACTCCTTATAGGCTTAAATATTCAACTGGTAATGCTGGACCATCTACTCTTAAAAAATTAAATTCGCTTTATATGTGCAAAAACACAGCACAAATGAGCGAGCCGCTTAAAGCATTAAATTGTTTAGAATTAAGTAGTGAAATAAATAATTTTATTAATAAATATGGGAATAGCGTAAAATGTGTTGATGCAAATTTTAATGCAAAATATGATGTAAATAATGATTGTGTTATTAATGCATCTGATAGTTTGGCTAATACAAATAAATGTAATGCAATTAATGATTCATCTAATGCTAAATCTGGAGCTTTACTAGAAGATCTTCAAAAACAAGTTGCTTCTTTAGCAGATGCAATAGCAAAATTACTTTCTCAGTTAAAGCGCTAGATATCTTACAGAAAGAGTGAAAAATTATTCACTCTTTTTGTTTGCATAAATTATTGTTAGTGATATAATTAACAAATATAATTAAATTTTAAAATATGCTTAAAAAAATATTTTTATGTATTAGTTTATTATTTTTAGGTTTTTTGCAGGTTAATGCGGAATGTATTCCAAGTTGGAAGCCTTTGCCTTGGTCTGAATGTGAGAATGGAAAAAGGACAAGATTTTCATATGATTCAAAGTATTGCTTAAAAGAAATTATGAATCAAGAATTTGAAAATTGTAACGATACCAAAGCTTCTGTTATTGTTAAAGCAAATAATTCAGATGGACTAATTGTTATAAAAGAAGGCGAGCCTTTGACTATTAATTGGTCGTATTCTGGGCCTTCAGATAATATGAAGTGTTATTCTGAGATTGGGGGTAGAGTAAATTGGTTAGAAGGTTTGAGTGGTAATATAATTGATACGCATAATTTAGTTTATAATGATTTTAGCGTTGATTACAAAATTAATTGTGGAAAATGTAAAATTAATAATTGTTATTCTGTATCTCAACTTATAGATGTTGTTAGTGATAATGTTGTAGTGTCATTTTCTAAACAGAATTATGCATCAGTTGATTTAAAAATAGTAAAAGATAATGTTGAGTTAGATGGACCAGTGACCGTAGGTGTCGGTAGTTTATTAAATTTTGTATGGACGGCAAGTAACGTTACAAAATGTACTGCTAGTGGAGCATGGAGTGGTGCAAAACCTATATTAACAAAAAATTCTGAGAATACTACTGCTTCTTACAAAATTAATTCTCAGGTTTACGATCTGACATGCGCTAGGTCTTCTGATGGTAGTTTAGTAAAAGATCAAATAGAAGTTAGAACAGAACCAAATCCACCATCGTCTGATTCAATCAAAGTTGATTTAAAAGTGCGACTTGGAGATAACATTTCAGACGAATCGATTACGATTAAAAAAGGTAATTATGCTAGTATTATTTGGAGTACAGGAAGCAATGTTTCCAGTTGTAATGCTACTGGAAATTGGTCTGGTATAAAACAGGTTATGCGTTCGTGCAGTCCTAAAAATTTTACATATAATGGAAAATCTTTTTATGCTTGCGAAGAAAAAATAGGTCCAATTACTTCTGATGGTATATATAATATATCTTGTAATTCATATAATACTAGCATCGTTTCTACTGATTCTGTTAAAATAAACGTTTCTGTTCCTATTGTTGATATGAAGGTTGATAATTCAGATGGACCGATTAATGCAAGTGTCGGAGGTTCTGCTAAAATTTCTTGGACATCTAATGATCCGACAACATCACCAACAATTAAAACAGTTTGTACTGCTTCTGGAGATTGGCAAGGACAAAAAAGCTTGTCGGGTTCTGAGAGTACAGGATATTTTACTAGCGCAAAAGATTATATATATAAATTATCTTGTAATGGAGCTGGTGGATTAGCAGAAGATAGTGTAACAATTAAAGTTGCGTGTGATGCCAGTAAGCAATCTTGTGGCGTTTGTACTCCAAATTGGCAACCAGGTGCCTGGAGTGTGTGTAAAATTTCTTCAGGTCAATATATTGGTAAGCAGACAAGAGAATATGTTGATTTTAACAATTGTGGAATAACAATGAATAAACCTGCAGATGAGTCTCAAGAATGCACTGCTAATTGTACTCCAAATTGGGCATGTGGATCATGGTCAAAATGCAATAATACATTTTTAAATTCAAAAGGTAAACAAACGCGACATTGTGAAGCTCAAGGATGTAATATATATAATGTATCTGGTAAAGATGAAGAAAGGGATTGTTGTGTGTCAAGTTGGGTTAAGTATCCAGAATATTGTGAATTAGGCCAAACACAAACCTATAGAATTGTTGACGTAAATAAATGTCCGGAAACTACGGAAAATTTAGCAACTAAACCATCTTCATCTGGAGATAAATGCTCTACTTATAAGAGTGTTTGTCAGGAGTCTGATAATGGAAGAGACTATGCTGTAAAAGGTAAGGCAATTGCTGAATGGAAAATTCCTACTGGGGATAATATACTTTCTGATAATTGCATAGATTCTAAAACTTTAATGGAGTATTATTGTGATAATGGTTATCTTAAAAATGAAAAAGTTAAATGCGCAAATAATTGTCAAAATGGAGCTTGTCAAATTCCCGCTGGTAATAATGTAAGTGGTTTGTTTGATGGCGATAGTACGTGTTTTGACACAGATGGATCTGATTATTATAACGCAGGAAAAGTTATATTTGGGGGTGTGTTTGGAACTACGGAATATAAGGATATCTGCAGTGAAGACAGGACAAATAATCCATTAACAATAACTGACCATGGCAAACTTATTGAATATAGATGCGTTGATGGTAATGTTATATCATCAAGTCAGTCTTGTCCAAATGGGTGTTTAAATGGAGCATGTAATCGTAATATTGGAGCTCCTAGTTGTTATGATCCAGATGGGGGAATAAATCCGATTGAAAATACAGTTGTAACACAGAATGGTAGAACACTTTCAAATGATTATTGTAAATCTAGTAAAATTCTTCATGAATTTTATTGTAACAGTTCTGGTGTTGTCACAGAAAAGGCAATTACTTGTAATTATAGTTGCGAATACGGAGCTTGTAAAAATTCTTGTACTCCTAATTGGCAACCTTTGCAATCTGAGTGTGGTGTAGATGGATATAGAACTATAAAATATATTGATAAAAATGATTGTGATATAGTATCTGAAAAACCTAAAGATAAAATAGAAAGTTGTGTAGCACCAACAACATCAATCTGTTCTGAAACAGATGATGGAAAAGATTTTTTCAAAAAAGGTATAACAACTGATGACAAATTTACCAGTACGGATTATTGTTTTTCTAATCCCGATCAAGTACAATGGTTAGCTGAAAATTATTGCGAAAATGGAATAGGAAAATTTGAATGGAAGTTCTGTGATAATGGGTGTGAGAATGGAGCTTGTATATCAGATCAAGGATCAACTTGTATTTCTAATTGGAAGCTTAGTCCTGGATCAACTTGTATTAATGGGAAAAAATATATACTTTATTATGATGATAATAAGTGCATAACCCCAACAGAGAAACCAGCAGATTATGGAACTGTAGTAGATTGTGTTGAAGATTTTGCACCAAGACCAATTGGACCACAGTCTCCCGTTGTGTGTAATGAAAAATGGATTCCAACTGAATGGTCTAATTGTATTAATCTTAAAAAAACAAGAAGTTATATAGATAAAAATGATTGCGGGACAACAGTGAATAAGCCTAAGGATGAAGTTACATCTTGTTTTTCTAAATGTTCAGATACAGATGGCGGTAGCGATTTTTACAATAGCGGAGTAGTAAGTTTTTCTTCTACTATATTTAAGGATCGTTGTAATTCTTCTACTGAATTAATTGAATTTTATTGTTATAATGATTTAGCGAAATTTATAAAAACTAGATGTCAAGCTGGTTGTAATTATGCGAAAGGTATTTGTAATAAATAATGTTTTTATATCTTAATAACAGAAAGAGTGAAAAATTATTCACTCTTTTTGTTTGCATAAATTATTGGTAGTGATATAATTATTTAATAAAATTAAAATTAAAATAAAAATAAAATTATGCTTAAAAAAATATTTTTAACAATATTTGTATCACTAGTAATTTGTGTTTCTTTATTTTCTTTCGTAGGAGCTATGACAGAATCAGAAAAGCAGACCTTAATTAATCAGATAGTAGCTCAAATTGCAATTCTTCAAGAAGAGCTAAATAGGAAATTAGCTGAACAAGGTACTTCAGTTACTAACTCAAGCACTTCTACTCAGTGGTGTCATACATTTAATGTGAGTATGAAATACGGTGATTCTGGAGTTGAAGTATCTGCACTTCAGAAAGCTTTACAACTTCAAGGCTTATTATCTGCAAATAGCAATGAAATTCCAGGAGGTTTTTTTGGTGCAAGCACTTTAACTGCTGTGATAAGTTTTCAAGAAAAATATAGATCAGAAATTTTAACACCAACAGGTTTAACTAAAGGTACGGGAAGCGTAGCTTCATATACCAGAGCAAAATTAAATAAATTATATGGTTGTAATGTAATTACAAATAATCCAATTGCTTCTCTTACTCCATCAAATCAAATTTGTAATCCAAATTGGCAATGTACTTCGTGGGGGTTATGTTCAATGAGCGGATATCAGACACGAACCTGTGTTGATTATAATCAATGCAATTCATCATACTTTAGGAAGACAGAGAGTCAATTATGTTCTACAATATCAACTGTTTATCCAAATAATAATTCATCTACAAGCTTAAGCTCCGGCTCAAGTTCAAGTTCAAGTTCTTCATCATTTGGCAGTGTTATTGGTTGTTCTTCTGATTGGGTGTGCGGTAATTGGGGGATTTGTTCTAATGGACAGCAGACAAGAGAATGTCTTGATTATGCAGTTTGTAATTCATCAAATTATAGAAGAACTGAAAGTCAATATTGTTCTGGAACAACTGCAAGGCAAAGTTGTGTAACAGATATTGAATGTACAGAATGGAGTTCTTGTATAAATGGTCAACAAACACAATCTTGTCTTGATTTTAATCAATGTAATTTTACTCTAAATAATGAAACTGAATATACAAGATCTTGTTCGAGCTCATCAACTAGTGGCAGTTCTGGTAGTAGCACAGGATCTTCTAGTGGATCGAGTACGTCAAATATTTGTAGTTCGCGATGGATTTGCGATGATTGGACAAGGTGTGATTCTACAAAAATTCAAGCAAGAACATGTTATGATGCCAATAGATGTGCTGTGCCAACAAATGTTCAAGAAACATCAAGATCATGTGTGTGCGAAGAGCTTTGGGAGGTTGGGGATTGGTCCAGTTGCGATAATTCTACAAAAACAAAAACTAGGAATGTGTTTGATATAAGTAATTGTGGCACAACTGTAAATAAACCAGTTGAATCAGAAGAATGTTGTGATTCTATTTGGGAATGTAATTGGGGTGAGTGTAATAACGATGTTAGGTATGCAAATTGCATTGATTTAAATAGCTGTCCTATGCCAAATAATATGCCAGAAACAGTACAACCCTGTATTAGCTCCAGAATTGATATAAAAATTAATAATTCAGATGGACCTTTGAGTGTTCCTGTAAATAGTAATTTACCATTAAATATTACATGGTCATCAAACGATAATTCAGTTTATAATTGTTCAGCTAGTGGTGATTGGAGCGGAACCAAAGATAATCGAGGGAGTATTTATGTTTCTAGCTTTTCTGGGCCTTTAACTGTTGGTAGTTATTTTTACAGGATTCAATGTAGATCATCAAGCGGATATATAGAGGATAGTGTTACTGTTAATGTAATAGAACCAATTGTAATTATAAAAGCTAATGATATTATTAGATCTACAGAAATTTATAGTGGCAATTCGGTGGTTGTTTCATGGAGTGCAACCAACGCAAAGGCAAACTCTTGTACATTTTCTGGAGATTGGACTGGTACAGGTAAGCCAGTATCTGGAAGTCAGGTAGTGGGGCCTTTAACTTCTTCCAAAAAATACACTGTAACTTGCTATGATGAATCTAATAATTCAAGATCAGCATCTGTAAATGTAAATGTTAAAAAGCTTGTAGATATAAAAGAAAATGGTTCAGATGGGCCTGTAAATAAAAATGTGGGAGGTTATGCAAGCTTAACTTGGAGTATTGATGACAGTTTATTTAATTGTAGAGCTACTGATGATTATTTTTTATTAAGTGGAACAGGTTATCAATCACCAAGATTTACTGAGCCAAAAGTATATAATTATACAATAAGTTGTCTTAATTCATATGGCCAAACAATTTCTGACACTGTAGTTGTAAATGTTGTTTCAATTACATATTAATTTATTATTTGTTTTCAAAAGCAGTTATTTAATCAACTGCTTTTGTTTTGTATTGATTAATAAAATTGTTTGTGATAAAATATAAAGTATATAATTTAAGTATTATCGCGCCTTGGAGAAACAGTATCTCGGGGGTCTCATAAGCCCCAGTTCTCCGTGCAACTCGGAGAGGCGCAACAAATTTTTCAAGAAAAAATTTGAGTTGTTAGTTAATAGTTTTTAGTTGTTAGTTTTATGTATAATTTTGAAAAATTATTAGTGTGGCAGGAAGCTATGAAGCTTTCTGAAATGGCTTATGAAATAGCTAAAAAGCTTCCGGTTGAAGAGAAATTTGCACTTTCAGATCAACTAAGACGCGCTTCAACTTCTGTGTGTTTGAATATTGCAGAAGGAAGTGGAAGCAAAAGTAGAAAATTTTTTGCTTCATTTATTGAGATATCAATAAAATCATTATATGAAACAATAACAATTTTTAAGTTGATAGAAAGGATTTATAAGGTAAATTGTACAAAAGAATTGGAACAATGCGACTTGATCAATAAATTAGCACATGGACTTTTAAATTCTATAAAGCCAGATTAAAATTTTGTTAACTAAAAACTGACAACAAACAACTATTTTTGTGAAACAAAAATAAGCCGGGGTAGCTCAGTTGGTAAGAGCGTAGCATTCATAACGCTAAGGTCGTGGGTCCGACTCCCACCCTCGGCACAAAAATTTGCTGGTGCAAATTTTTAGTTTTAGGTTGACAGTTGATAGTTCTTAGATTAAACTAAAAACTAGCACTATTAACTAATAACTATTTTTACACAGTAAAAATTTGCGGGCATAGCGTAGCCTGGTTTATCGCGCCTCCCTGTCACGGAGGAGATCAGGGGTTCAAATCCCCTTGCCCGCGCCACGATTTCCCGACATTTTTGTTCGGGATTTTTGTTTGATTTTTGGTTACTGGTAACGGGATTTGAACCGCGACTAACATCCTTGCTTTTTTATAATGGTATGTTATAGTTATAAATGCTTCTAGCTCTTTTAAGCAAACATCCACCTCTTGAATCATAGGAGTCGAAAATGATAGTTTCACAGGTGTTGAGGGCCAGTCATGGGCCTTCTGTAAAAAAATGGAAATCGGATGAGTTCGTGCCAGTTGAGGACTATAAGGTCAAATTTAGTCTCGACGACGATCGTCTGATTGAAGCTGGCGTCTTCAGTATGATGTCAAAAGGCCACCTTGAACACCATGCATGCGTGTCTACACAAGTCGGCTGTAAGTTCGCATGTCGCATGTGCTCTTCTGGAAAAAATGGATTTTTCCGAAATCTGACTACCCAAGAGATCCTTGAGGAAATCAGGCTTCTTGAGGAGCAGATAGGCGTTCCTCGGCTAGATGAAATCCTGTTTATGGGGATTGGCGAACCCCTAGACAACTACGACAACTTCGTCGCCACCCTGAAAAAGCTCGCCCATTACAGTGGAAAATTATCTTTTGCTACAGTTGGGTTGCCACGCAGACTAATTGAACTTAGCAAGGAGGATTTACCAAAGCTGAAGATGGTGTGGATTTCGCTGCATGCGAGCGATGATGCAAAAAGGTCGGCAATAATGCCTGTGAACAAGGCATTCAAGATTGCTGATGTTCTGAGTTCCGCAAAGGAATTTGCGCTGGCCACGAAAGTCAGGGTTTGGATAAACTACCTCCTGTTCCAAGGATTTAATGATTCCGATCAGGACGCAGAGTCGTTGGTAGAGTTGATGGATGGTAGTGAATCCTATTTCCGGGTGCAGATTTCTGCGCCGAATAACGACCTTCCCGAATACAAGGGCGCTTCGGGGTTGCAACTGGAGGCGTTCGAGAATAAGCTTAAGGGGATTGGGCTAAAGAATAGCACATTTTGCTTCAATGCTGCTGGCAAGGATGTCCATGCTGGTTGTGGCGAGTTTGTCTATCTGACCAAGTAAGCTCAGGTGTGCATCATCCCCGTCCCGATGCACACTTTTTAATTTTAAAAAAAAAGAATTAAGTGATATAATAAAAACATGAAAAATGGCATAATTTTGATAGGTTGCGGTGTTCATGCCCAGAATAATTATCTGCAATTTGTTAAAAAGTATAGGTATAATTTAAAATTGATTGTAGACACGCACGAGCAAGAGCATGATGTTACAAAAGCTGTTAAAGACACGTTAAAAAATCTGCCAGATTTGTACTTTGTTGATGTACCTAAAAATTCTTTGAAGATAAATAAAAAAGATTGTAATTGGCTAACTGCATATGTAAAGAATAACGATATTGGTTATGTAATAATCTCAACAGACCCATTAAGTCACAAGATGTATTTAGATTGGGCGATAAGTATAGGTCTTAATGTACTTTGTGAAAAACCATTAACTGGATATAAAAATATTAATAATAGTATCGCATTGGCGAAGAAGCTAAATTCTGATTTTAAGCATTTAGATAAAATCTGTGACAATAAAAAAGTAAAATTATTTATTCAGGCTCAGCGCAGGTACCATCCTGTTTATGAATTTGTGTATTCAGCTGTTAAAGAAGTTATTTTAAATTACGGTATAACAATAAATTATATAGGAATTTTTTCTGGTAATGGGATTTTCAATTCAATAAGCGAATACATAACAAAAGAAAGCCATCCACATAATAAAGGCTATGGAAAGCTTTTACATTCTGGTTATCACTTTATTGACTTGTTTTGTTGGTTTGCAAATCTAAACACCTTGGTTAGTCGGGTTAAATACACGGAGATGTCTGCTTTTGCTAGTATTTATTCTATAAAAGACTTAAATAGCCAACTTAAGAGAGTTAGTAAAAAAAATAACTTATTACTAAAAGATTCACTTTTTAAAAATTTAGACAATAAGGTCATTGATAAATTTGAATGCTTGGGGGAAGTGGACATGCATGCTCAAATAGAGTTAAAATCAGGAGAATCTACTATTGTAGATGGACAATTGGCTTTGTTGCAAAACTCCGCCTCAAAAAGATCGGCGGTTGATTATAACGCTTGCAATCTAAAAAATTTATCTGCTATAAGGAAAGAACTTCTCATAATTGAACTTGGGCCTTTATATTCTATATCGGTCTCTGCCTTACAGAATCATGGAGTGGATTCATTAAAGTCATGCGATTATAATTACATTGTAACAATTCATAGAAACAATACATATATAAAAGGAAAAGCATATGAAGAAGTTTGCTTTCATAATAGTTCTGCCGGAAAGGACCTAAAGTCTTTCAATAAACAGGCAAGATTAAAATGTTTTCAGGATTTTCTAGAGCTAAAAAGCAAATCAGATTTAAAAAGTCATAAATTATCTATAAGCCTATTCTCGCTTATTCAAGAGAATATTGCTAAAATAAATTTACATAAGGTTGGCTTTTCAAAAATTAAATTATAATTTTAAAAAAATGAAAATTGAATTAGGAATGACAAATCATATAATAAGAAAGGGTAAAACAGTAATAAAAAAATATAAGCAGGAAACGGTTATAAAGGGGTTGGGAAAAACTGCTTTACAGAGAATGATAATGGAGTTTTATTTCTCTAAACTCTTTTCTAATAGTTTATCAACAAAACCGCTTAAGATGGACTTAAACAAGGGGGAAACCACTTTTACTTTTTTTGATGGAGTTCCGCTTACATCATTATTGAGTAACAGCTCGGTCATTCCTGAAGAAATTTTAAAGGATATAAGTAAAATTTTATTGAACGTAAGCAAAAATAAATTAAAAACAGACAAGCAAAGTCTGCAAAGTTATAGCAATACGTTTAATGATTTTGTGGATAAAAGTAGTACTATTTTAGATGAGTATACGATAAGCAAAAAACTGTTAACAAAATATAATTTAGATATTTATAATGTTTTCTCAGAATCTTTTGACAAACAACCAGAGGTTGTAACTCATGGTGATTTTTGGCTTGGCAACTTGCTTTATAATAAAAACAAGAAAATATTAAAGCTAATTGATTGGGAATTTGCTGATGCGGGATCTATATATCTTGATCTTGGAACTTATTATTGCTATTCACTTGGTTTTGCAAATGGTGCTGATCTATTTTTAAAAAATGCTAAATTACAGAACTATAGCATACAACTTATACGTTATTTTGCGATATATAGGATATTAAGAATTCTTTCTTTTGTTACCTTAGAAGATGTTAAAAAAACAAATATTTCTAATGAGTATGGTTTGGCTTATTTAATAAACGTGCTAAAAATCTTTTTAGAGGATATAAGTAGTTTTCAGTTAGATACGGGCAAAGAGATTATGGAAAGTATCGATTCTAGAACAAAAGTTTCTATTTTAGTTATGAATCAAGATGAGAGGGTATTACTATTAAAGCGTAAGCTTGATGATAAATTTCCAAATATGTGGGAACCGCCTGGAGGCCGAAAAGAAAAAAAGGAAATGATTTTAGATGCTGTAAAACGAGAACTCCTTGAAGAAACAGGTGTATCTGTTGACGTTGGTCTTAAGTATATTGGCGAAACAAATTTTTCAATTAAGGATAGCAATAAAAAAGTTAACGCTGTTTTTTTCTCGTTAAAAACAAATAACCAAGCCATAAAAATATCAGAGCATGGAGAATTTGGTTGGTTTACAATTGAAGAAGCAATTAAATTGGTTGACTTTGAATTTATTAAGCAATTATTAAAAAAAATATAATATGTCTGAAAAAATTCCAAGAAGTATAGAGGAATTAAGTGATAATAATCTTGATACTTTGAAAAGTTTGGGCGCCAAAAGAGAAGACCTTGTGGGAGATTTAGACAGATCCAATAAAGTTGGCCAGGAATATCTGACTGATGCATTTTCTAAAGAAGGCATTGATGCTAGTCCTGATAAGGAGGTGGGTAAGCGGGGTTTAGAAGAAGTAACTTCAGAGAAAAGAGAAGTGATTTTAAATATTTTAAAATTTGATCCAGGTCTTGTTATAGTTAGACCAGAGATGTTTCACATTACTGGAAAAATTTGTGATTTTTTAAAGGAAAATGGTTTTAATGTTGATTTTTTGACTGAAAAAAGAATACCAATTAAAGAATATTTTGATTTATATAAAGAAGTTATCCGTAACGTACCAGAAGTCAAAGTTATTCTACCATCTAGAACTCTCACCTACACCAATGCAAAATCCAGCATTATAGTTTTTACAGAAACGGAAAGTCATTTTTCAGAAACTAAAGTTCATCTTGCTGATTTATTCTCTGCTAAATTTAAAGGAAGGGAAGGGTTGAAGGCTGAAAATACTATTCGTGGCGATATTGTTCACAATGAGGCGCTAAGACTCGGCTTTGATAAGCTTGAAGATCCAGTTATAGCTGCTGCTGTAGATCCTTTCGCAATTTACGATGAAGTGGTTAAGGGAAAAACAGAAAATTTATATCATTTAAAAACAACTCCTGAGTTATATAAATTAATGTATACGGCTCAAGGCATTCATTGTCCAAGTTACGCAGAATTACCACGTGATCTTGCTAGTATTCTAAGTTTAAGCCAGCTTTCAGAAGTAGAAGCTGATTTAGAAAAATCAAAATAAAAAAATGGATAACATAATTGAAAAACTAAAAAATAGATTTACCACGAAAATTTTTGATTCTAATTTTCAAATTGGAGAGGATGTAGAAGAAAAAATTGTTGAAATGTTTAATTTAGCTCCCACTAGCTTTGGTTTACAACCATTTAAGTTATTAAAAATTTCCAATAAAAAGGATCGAGATGCTATATTGCAAATTTCTTGGGGTCAAAAACAGGTTGTTGATTGTTCGCTGTTATATGTACTTGCAATAGAAACAGACATAGATGTTGTCTTAAAAAGATACGAAGAATCACAAGTTAATTTAAGAAAGATAAAGAAGGAAAAAACACTAGAATATTCTGAATTTGTGAGAAATTTTCTATCGCAAAGGGCAGCAGATGCAAATTTTTATGATTCTTGGGCAACAAGACAGATGTATCTGGCGTTAGGCTTTTTTCTCAGCATGGCTGCGATTTTAGACATTGATACAGCTCCGTTAGAGGGATTTGACGAAAAAAAGCTAGATGAAATTTTTGGTTTGAATAAACTTAATTTGCGCTCAAAGGCATTGTTGTGCATAGGTAAAAGGTTCATTTTAGATGAATACCCAAAATTGCCTAAAATTAGAAAATCTAGGTCAGATTTAATTCTTGATATTTAAGCAGAAAATACAAAGAAATTCAAAATAATAATTGGAACAAATCCAGTATAAGGAAGGATTGATGACGAATTGATAATGATTAAATTTTTATAACTATGGTAAAAATTGAGGTTGAGCATCGAGGGCTTTTGACAGAGAAAAAGTTCAACGAGCTTGTTAAATTTTTAAAGAAAGAAGGGAAATTTATTGGTAAAAAGAATAGATTTTCTTTAATATATTTTTCGCATGGAAAAGTGGCGAATTTTAAATTGCAGAAAAATAATCCCATAGATTTGAGGTTGCGAATTACAAATAAAAAATAAGAATTGGTTTTAAAATACGGCACATGGAGCGGTAAAGATGCTAGAAAAGAATTTTCTTTTTCCATAGATTCCAAAAAGTTTGAGGATATGACAAGGCTTCTGCAAGTTCTTGGCTTGTATTACGGCGGACTTTAAGCAACAAAAACATTGGTTTATCTTTATAAAGGAGTTGAGTTTGCTTTGGTTAAAATCCCTGGTTGGGGATATTATTTTGAGGCTGAAATCAATGTAACCCCGGAATTAGTTGATAGGGCGAACAAAAAGATTGATTTGGTTTGCCACAAACTTGGGTTGGAGGCGTTGGATGGAAAAGGTTTTTATAACCTTTGCAACGAATTAAATAATAGACCAGGGTTTACTTTTAATTTGAAAAAAGAAAAGTTCTCCAATATCAAAAAGAGATTTAGCGAGTATTTTTAAAAATTTATTGCTCCGACATTGGGGAAGTTTTCCCAGAACCATGTTCGGACTGCATCCCATCGCTCGCGCCCAGGATATTTTAGAAAACTGCTTTTAATTAAAGTGGTTTTTGTTAGAATGCAAATATGAAAAAAGTGCTTATATTGTATAAAAAAGAAGGTCAAACTCCGCTCAAAGTAATTGAAGATTTTAAGAAAAAAAATCTTAAATATCTAAATATTCCAATTACTTATGCAGGCAGATTAGATCCTATGGCTAGCGGAGTATTGCTTTTATTGGCTGGCAAGAAAATAAAACAAAAAGAAAAATATCTGGCGCTAGATAAGAAATATGATTTTAGTGTTCTTTTTGGTTTTAGTACTGATACTTTTGATATATTAGGAAAATTGCAGAAAAATAAATTTAATTTAAAAAATATAAATATTTCTAAAATAGAACTAGCAAATCAAATACAAAATAATTTAAAATACTTTAAAGGTAAAATAAAACAAACATATCCAGTTTATTCATCTAAAATAGTAAATGGCAAGCCACTTTTTACTTATGCTAGGAATAATATAAAAGTTAAAATTCCAGAAAAAGAAATCATTATAAAAAAAATTAAATTAGAAAA
>CAINWR010000017.1 GCA_903854535.1 Candidatus Staskawiczbacteria bacterium
ATAATAAAAATTTTTTATAAAAATTCATAAAATAATATTTTAGTTACTTGTCCAATCTAATTGCTGATAACCTGATGTAGATAAAGGGAAACTTGGTGGTGGACCATATAATAAATTACCATCATAGTTTGAATATGTATCTCTATAACCCGATGTAACCGCAGCTGATCCGTTAACCCATGTCCATGTCCAGGTCCCAAAAGTCATAATTGAGCCATAAGTTGTGATACTATCTTTTATATTGCCTTCATAATAATAAAACTGAGCAGCTCCATTTTGAGCTATTAAAGCCCCGTTGATCTCTAAATTATCTGGGGCGTGATAGGTTACAACAATATCTTTTTGAGAAATTAAACCCAAAGAATCACTACCATCTTTAGTTGAATAAATTATATTATTTGGAATATATATATTAGGTGATGTAGATTTATTATATGGCAACAAAGCAGCAGCCACTGAAACTCTACCCTTAACCACCCCCTCTACCCATACCTTATCTTCTACATATATGATTCCATTATTGGGCATATTTTTTGTAAATTGTAATGATCTATTTTGATAATCAATATATTCATTATGAGCATAACCATTAGTATCCCAGCCAGTTGGATTATATTGCAAGCTAGTTATTTTATATATATCAACAGTGCCATTATTTTTAAATACTAGAGAATAACCTTTTTCATTAGATGGTGGAAGATATATACCATCTGTTTGAGCTGAACCTTTCATTGAGGAAAAATCTGAAGTTAATCCAGAGAAATCAACTGTTGGCACGGGGAATTGCCAAAAACTTCTCACAAATGATGGTGCTTGCCCCCAAATACCATCCTTTGTAGCTGGACAAGGAGGCCCCTGATTACTAGGGCAAGTGTAGGTTGTTTTAGTAGATTGAACAGGTGCATTTGTATAACCATCAAAACGAATTCCATTATTTGATTGCAATTGTCCTGTTACATATTCATTGCCCCCAATCCAAATAACATTATTACTTAGAAAAGAATATTTTGCTAAAGATGCTATGCCATATTTTACTGTTATAGTTCTTTTAATATTAGGATAATCAATAGTTTGGCCAGTTGATTTAATTGTAACTATTGTAGACCCTGCTGTTGGGGGAGTAATTTCTAAACTATAAGTTCCAACAACTTCCTGCGTATCCCTATCTACATATTCATGTACATAAGGCCCAGCTTGACCAGTGCCATCTTGGTAATCAGTTTGAAAATGCGCTAGTCTCCATTGATAATAATTAATACCAGCTTCAGCAATTTGCAATGCTTGTTCTTTGGCCACAGAAGTTTTTAAATAATTAATCTGACTTAAAACAATATTCAAAAGCGGAATCATTAAAATAGAAAATATAAAAATCACTATTATCAAATAGATTAATACAGCACCTTTTTGGAAAGATTTTTTATTCATCTTATATAATTTTACCATTTTAATAATTCCAATTCAAATTCCCTTTATCTGTAGTAACTTTTAAGATCTTTAAACCTTTTTCAGTTTTCATTATATACCCAGATTTATCTTTCCCAAATAATGTAGTGTTGGCCCCATTGTATATAGCTAATATATTGTAGCCATTTTTAGACATTACTCTTTGA
>CAINWR010000018.1 GCA_903854535.1 Candidatus Staskawiczbacteria bacterium
AATATTTATTATTATAATTAACAATAAAAGCTTTATGAAATTTAAAATGCAAAATAAAATATTATCATTTATTGTCTTGTCTATAATTCTATTCCCCAATATTTCCAGCGCAGGAATTATTGGTGATTTTGATATTTTAATAAATATACATATTAGTTCTGAAGGCAAGAATGCTTTGTTTAACTTCTCTATTGATGATTATTGGAATTCACAAGAAATCAGTACTTTTCCATTTTCAATAATGACAGAAAGCTATGTTGGTTCAACTACTTTCGGAAAAGGTTTTTATGATAATAATAGTTATTTAATTAAGTTAGAAAATGTTCAAGATATAGAAGCATATCAAGAAGGAATGCAAGATTATCCAATAATTGAAGGTTTTAAGTTTGATAATATTTTTTGTACAAGCAACAATCCTAATGATTTATTTTTAGTTCAAGAAAACAGTGTAATGCTTTTCCCGATTAAAGATGAGGTAATTGATTGTTATTTTAGTAAAAATGCACAAACGCAAGCTAAAACACCAGTGTTAATTGTGCCTGGAATTATGGGGACGGAGATATATGATGGAAAAAACTTACTTTGGCCTAATGTTGGAAAAATGATTAATGATATTGGTGATGAATTTATGGATTCTTTACAATTTAATAACGAATTAAGTCCAACTAATGCTGGGTTAGAGATTGGGAATATAGTTGGTAGTCCTGCAATAAATCAACATTTTTACGATTTATTGGCAAATGAATTTATTGCCCAAGGATATATAGAAAACGAGACTCTTTTTGCTTTTCCGTATGATTGGAGATATGGAGTTAGTGGAGTATATGATGATGGCAATACTAATGTGGATTTACTAAAAAATAAGATTAATGAAATTTTATCACAAACCAGAGCAAGTAAGATTGATATAGTAGCTCACAGTAATGGTGGCTTATTGGTCAAAAAATATGTGATGGATAATTTCACAGAAGATAATGCAACCCATAAAATAAACAAAGCAGTTTTTGTGGGTGTGCCCAACACTGGAGCTCCGAAGGCAATTAAGGCATTGCTTCAGGGAGATGATTATGGAGTAAAAATTGGACCAGTTGGAGTTCTTTCAGAAAAGGAAATGAAAAAAATTGCAAAAAATATGCCAGTTGCCTATGATCTGCTCCCATCTGAAAATTATAGACATTTTGTTGGTGGGTTTATTACACAAATTGATATTGGTTATGGTAGTATTGCAGATGGGGTAGAAACTGATTTAAATTATCAAGAATTTGAAAAATATATGATAAATGAAAAAGGTTTGAATCAGTATGCTTTTGATAATTCACAAAATCTTCATACCCAAGCTTTTGATAACTATGATTTAAGAAATGCAGGTGTTGATATTTATGCTATTGATGGCTGTAAAACTCCAACATTGGCAAACTTTTTGGAGATAAAATCAAAAAATATTTTAGGGCAAGAATCAACAAAATTTGGTAAGTTGGATTTAAAAACTGGAGATGGCACAGTCACAATTCAAAGCTCAACCAATCTTCCAATAGATCAAAGTCATAAGTTTTATGCTATAAATTCTGATCACGGAAAAATGCCAAGCGCTAACGGTATAAGGCAAAAAATTGTAAATATTATATCAGGAAGTAATTTATCAATAGATCAAAATATAATCACTCAAAATGTTGATGATTGCCAACTTAATGGAGTTGGTTTTTCTGTATTTAGTCCAGTAGATATTTTTATTACAGATCAAAATGGCAACAGATTGGGATTAAATGAAAATGGAGATATTGTAAATGAAATTATAGGAGCTGATTTTCAAGTTTGGGGTGAGCATAAATTTATCTTTGTACCAACTGATGCAGGACAGACCTATATAACAACTTTAACTGGAACAGGAACGGGTACTTATACAATAAATGTAGAAAATATAGAAAATAATCAAACAACTCAAGTTGAAGTGTTTAGTAATTTGCCAGTAACTACAAGTTTAACTGGCACAGTAAATTTGAGTAATGGTGTGACTCCAACTACTTTAACAATAAAAGAAAGCCCAGCCTCTCAAATACAAACAATTCTGCCAGATTCAATTGTAATTGGTGAGCAAGTAGATTTTATTTCACCAGCTTCAGCAGTAACTTTAATTGGTGCTAAAGATCAAAATGGAATATATAATTCTGATATAAAAGTTGAAATAACAGCAAAGGATAATGAGAATGGTGTTGGGGTTTTAAGTTTGCAATATAATTTGGATAATGCTGTTTTTCAAAAAGTATCAGGGAGTGCAATAAATTTTTCGGTTTTAACTGAAGGTAAGCATAAAGTTGAATTTTTTAGCACAGATAAATTAGGTAATAATGAACAAGTAAAATTAATTGAATTTGAAATAAAAAAGGAGGCGATAGACACAATCCCCCCCGAAGCAATAATAGAATTTGATCCAATAAAGAAAGACCTTAAATTCACCCCGCTCCGCCAAGGCTTCGCAGGGCAGGCTGAATTTGATCCAGATGTTGTGATAAAAGACCAAGATGACACAATCACCTTAACCGACAAAGCAGGTAACACAACAGAAATCAAGCTCAAAGACAAGAACAGAAAAATCACCATGAAAGCAGAAATCAAATCAATTAAATACAACAATAAATTAGTAGATACAAGCAACAATCAAATGAACTTTCTATGGTTATATGACAAAAAATCTAATCTCAAAATGCTCACTCAAAGAGTAATGTCTAAAAATGGCTACAATATATTAGCTATATACAATGGGGCCAACACTACATTATTTGGGAAAGATAAATCTGGGTATATAATGAAAACTGAAAAAGGTTTAAAGATCTTAAAAGTTACTACAGATAA
>CAINWR010000019.1 GCA_903854535.1 Candidatus Staskawiczbacteria bacterium
ATAATAAAAAAATTTTATTTTTTTCTTACACCTAAATAAAACCATTCATCTTTAATTTTGGCGTTATTCTTTGGCAATAAGATATATCCATCTTTTAAAGACAATATTTTACCGCTTGGTCCATTAGCTATAACTTGACCCTTTTTTATAAAATCAAAATTTTTCCAATTTTTATGAAATTTATCTTTTAAATTTTTTCTAAAAAAAACTTTTTCTGCAACATAAAAATTGTTCTTATAATCGCTCTTACTCATTATATCCTGATTAATCAACCCATGATAAGATAAAATATTTATAATAGATTTTCTTGCCACAGCAACAGACCCGCGATCTTTGTGTTGCCCACACTCAATTGTAATTCCTGGTATATTTTTTGACATAGCATATTTTGTCGTATCTGCAACACCCAAACCCCCATGCTTATAAATATTAGGCCAATTTAAAATAATATGCTTAATTCCAGAAGCTAATCCAAGCTCAAGCCACTTAGGTTTATCATAATCCACAAAAACCATTGGCACTGTTTTAGCTTCCATGGAATGCAAATCAACTAAAATATCTGATTTTTTAATAAATGTTTTTAACTCTTTAGCAATCATAGATTCGTAAATAGAAGCATCAAAATTATCATTGATAATTCTATTTAAATTATAATCTATATATCTTACATTTTTTTGATAAGCCAATTTATTAACTCTTGGCATAAAAACAACAGAACCTTTATTAATAAAAAGCTTTTTTCTTTTAAATTGATCAACAAAAAAATCTATTGCTTGTGAGCCACATTTTTCATTACCATGCACAGATCCAAGAAATAGAATATTCTTGCCCTTTATCTTAGATGAAAATTTATAATTTTCTAACATATTTTATAATATAATTATATCACAAAAAAAAGAAGCATGCAGAGGCTTTTAAAACCTCTGCACGCAATACTATGATTTGACTTGCTTAAGATTTGTCTCAGGAGACAGCCTAAAATAGCAAAGCCCCTCGCCTTCGGCTTGCTCTTCACCATATGCAAGCCTACATCTATCCGGACCACTTGGACCGGTTTTATTTATAGAGCATACACAAGATGATCGCCAAATTTCCTCAGGCAAATCTCTGCGTTTCCACATAACAAATCCACATTTCTGACCAACTCTAATTGCTGCAGGATTGGTGGTTGTACCAAGAATCTTCTTACCAAGCTTCTCATGCTTGCTAATAAAAATTTGATACATAACTGTCCCTAAACCCACCCCTCTATAGTTCTTGCTCACAAATACTGTTCCAAATTCATACCAATTATCAGAACCACTGCTTGTCAAGAAAATAAGTCTCGCAAAAGCTACGGGGCAAAAAGATTCTTTCTCAAGAATCATACATGCATTGCCTTGAGTAAAACTTTCTGCCATTTCATGAACTGATGGATGCAATAGATGCGGCTCTGATTGCATCTGCTCATAAAGCTTGGCAAGACAAGTATCTAATTCAACCAACCCTGCCAATTCAACGTCTGAAAACACAATTACAAGACCTAAATCATCTAACATGTGCTACCTCCTATTAAAAGAACTAAGCTCAAAACAACAAAAAATCCCCTGAAAGGGGAATTTGTTTCTTGAATATTTATTAATACTTAATATATTTTACAAAAAACAAAAACTTCCCCTTTCATGAAGGGTTTTTTGTTTTTTATTGTTTTGCAAAATAAATTGTATCATACCTTAAATTTATCAGAGTAACACTTGCATGTCAATAGTAAATGTTGTATCATTAAAAAAATATATATTATGGCAAAGAAATTATCAAATAAAAAAGAAACATCATCCTCTCGAGCACCTGTGGTGGTTGTTTTGGGGCATGTAGATCATGGGAAAAGTTCGCTTTTGGAAGCGATACGTGATTTTAGAATTACATCAAAAGAATCAGGTGGAATTACTCAGCATATTGGAGCATATGAAGTTGAAATGGAAAACAACAAAACTATTACCTTTATAGACACCCCAGGACATGAGGCATTTTCTGCAATGAGAGCTCGTGGAACAAATGTAGCTGATGTTGCTTTGCTTGTAGTAGATTCAGCTCAATCTGTACAACCTCAAACCAAAGAAGCTATCAATGTAATCAAAAGATGCCAAATCCCAATGATAGTAGTATTAAATAAAATAGATAAACCAGAAGCAGATCCAGAAAAAATCAAAAGAGAACTTTCAAAAATAGATATCTTTGTTGAATCCATGGGTGGCACAGTGCCATCTGTAAATGTATCAGCAAAAGAAAAAACTGGAATTCCAGAATTATTAGAAATGATTTTGCTTATTGCAGAAATGCAAGAATTAAAATCAGAAGTTGATTGTTCTGTTGAAGGCCTTATAATTGAATCATATATGGATTCTGCCAAAGGCCCTATAGCTACAGCAATTGTAACTAGGGGCACTTTAAAGATAAAAGATATAATAGCTACAGATTTAGCTATGGGCAAAGTAAGAAGTTTAGCTAATTTTCAAGGCAAACAAATCGCGCAAGCTCTCCCTTCTCAACCTACAGTAATACTGGGGTTTGAAAAAGTTCCAGCTGTTGGTGAAAAATTTAAATGCTTTAATTCTGTTGAAGAAGCTCAGGAAAAAATAAAAAGAGAGGAAAATAAAAGAGAAATAAATGTAAATATAATAAACCCAGATCCAGATAAGAAAATTATCAACATAATACTAAAGGGAGATGTTTTCGGCTCTTTAGAAGCAATTGAAGGAGTTTTAAAAAACTTGCCTCAAGAAAAAATTATTTTAAGAATTTTAAAATCAGAAGTTGGAGATATAAATGAATCTGATGTAAAATTAGCAGAAATGTCAAAAGCACAAATTATTGGATTTAGAGTGAAAATCTCTCCTACTGTGCTAGCTATGATGAGAAAAGATTCAGATAATCCTGATAAAAAAGTAAGAATCAAAACTTTTGAAATAATTTATGAATTAATTCAAGAAGTAAGAAACGGCATGGAAAAATCTCTAGATTCAGAGATTATTAAAAAAGATGTTGGTAAAATAAAAGCTTTGGTTCTTTTCTGGGCAGAGAAAAATAGACAAATTGTTGGAGGTAAAATTCAAGATGGAGAAATTAAAAGAGGTTTAAGATTAGAAGTTTTGAGAGATAATGTCAAAATTGGGAACGGAAAAATAGTTGAATTACAAAGAGATAAAAAAGTAGTTGAAAAACTAGTCAAGGGAGATGAATGCGGAATTTTATTTGAAGGTAATGTAAAAATTGAAAAAAATGATATTTTATCAGCCTTTATTGAAGAACGCAGAAAATCAGAATTATAAATATGCCCTCAATAAATAGAATTGATAAAGTTAATTCCCTACTCTTGCATGAAATTGGTAAAATAATCCAAAGAGATTTTGAATTTTCACCCAACACACTCGTAACTATTACTTATGTTGATACTTCAGCAAATTTAATTGAAGCTAAAGTTTTTGTTTCTGTTTTCCCAGACAACACAGCAAAACAAATTATTGATAAATTAAATAGAGCAGTTTATGTTATCCAAAAGAAAATAAATAGAAGCTTAAATATGCGTCCAATTCCAAAAATAAAATTTGTAATTGATAAAAACCTCAAAACTGCAGGACGCGTAGAAGAACTACTTGCTCAGATTGATGAAGGCAAAACAGGGTTGAAAAATTAAGAAAAATAATATATTATAATAAATACAATTGGCCTGGTAGCTAAGTAGTAAAGCAACGGTCTGCAAAACCGTTATACGTGGGTGCGATTCCCACCCAGGCCTCCCTTCGTTGCCCCGAAATTATCGGGGACTTCTCAGGGTGAACAAAATAGTTTACTCTGAACGAAAGTGAAGAGCCCGGGTGGTGGAATGGTATACACGATGGACTTAAAATCCATTGATCGAAAGGTCATGCGGGTTCGACTCCCGCCTCGGGCACACAAAAAAATACTTCGTTTTTAGCGAAGTATTTTTATTTTAATTATTTATCTATTATTAATTCGCTCTTGCAGTAGCAATATTAATTGTTGCATTAATTCTTGAATTTTAGCTTTGATTTCTGTGATTAATGCTTGAGTTTGTGCTTGAGTTGGTTGTTGCGGGGTTTGTTGCTCTGGTTCTAGCGTCAATTCAGGTTCTTGTGTTTGTAATACTGGCTCTGATTGTGAAACAACACTACCCACAGTATAGTTGGCCAGAGGATGGCCTGGGGTTGCACAATGTGTTTGAATGGTAAAATCTTGGCTAGCTGAAGAGTTTTGAACTATGTCTTTTGATATTGTTCTAAGGTGGTATATAGAGCAAGCTGGGATTGTTAATGTAGCTGTGTGACTAGCTACTCTTGAGTCTGTGTCTTGCTCTGTGGTTGTTTGGCCATAAGTATTTGTGGCGCCATATTCTACTTGCGTGGAGCTTGCTTCGCTAGTTGCCCAAGTTATAGTAGCTAATTGTGTATCAGAAAGTGAGCCTAGTGTGTATAGTGTGTTTGTGATTATGGGGGATGTGGTATCTATTTTAATTGTTTGAGATTTTATTAATTCTTCATTAGAAGAGTTATCTGTTGAAAAATATCTTAAATAACTTGTGTTCTCAGTAGAAATTGTGATTGCTGATGTGTAAGTTGTAGTGGGTGTACAAGAATTCTCTGTATCTTGGCAATATTTAATAACACTACACCCAGAACCAATTCCATCATCACAAGCCAAAGAAACTGTAGCATTGCTATTAGTCCAAGTATCAAATGTATAACTTCCTGCATCTGCAGTGGTAGTTGGTGAAATAGTATCAGAAGTATAATTTAAGGTTATAGAATATATTGTTGGGCTATATGTTCCATCTGAAACAAGACTTATTTTATAATAAAAAGCTGACCCATACCAATTAAGTGAGCTCAAATTTATTGTATTTGCACCGCCAGAAAGAGCATTTGAGCCATCTAAAACTCCAGAAGAATTATACCAGTTTGTGTTATCTATACTAAATTGTATAGTTGCGCTAGTGTTTGGTGGCAAAGCAATATTATAATAAAAACTATTTATTGCTGATGCCCCTGTTCCTAAAAATAAATTAGTAGAAGTTAAGCTACCACTGGTATTATAGATATTATATGATCCAGTAAAATCAATATAACTTAATGTTATTGAATCTAGTGATGGAGTAGCTGTTCCATCTGAAGTAAAAATCATTCTGTAATAAAATTCTGATCCATTCCAGCCAAGTGAAGATAAGTCAATTATATTTGTACCAGCTGAAAGCGTGTTGGTTCCATCTAAAACTCCAGAAGAATTATACCAAGTTGCATTATCCAAACTAAATTGAGCTACAGCAGTTGTACCAGATGGAATTGCAATAGTATATGAAAAATTATTTATTATTTCAGCACTAGAAGAAGTTAAAAGATTAGTAGAAACAAACAAACCAAAAGTTTCATAATCAGCTTTGGCATTATTTGCAAAACCAAAAAACACACATATTATGCATATAAATAAAAATATTAATTTTGTTGTTATTTTAAATTTCATTTTTAAGTTTTATATTTTATACAAATTTTATCATAATTACCAACAGTATAAACACAAGGGTAAAAATTAGGCAAAAGATTATTTATAAGTATTTTCCTACGAAGCTTTAAAGTATTATAATTTTTCATTGCACCCAAGTAAGAATTTATACTAGATAAAAATTTCAATCTTATATCTTTAAAATTATAGATATTTTCTTTTTCTTTTGGTAATTTAAATTGTTGAATTTTTTTATAAAAATTGCCCTTTGTCTTATTATTTATATAAATTCTATATGGTTTTATAATTGTCCCTAAAAATGCAATTCCTTTTGAAAAATGTTGCAAATATATTTTTTTAGGATGTAATTCAATTAGCAATTCTTTTTTTAAATATCTTTTAATAATTGGGATTATAGATTTTAAATATTCTCTATCATTATGCACAATTACAATATCATCAACATATCTACCATAATACTTGCAACCTAATTTATATTTTACAAAATGGTCAAAATCATTTAAATAAACATTTGCAAAAAGTTGTGAAGTCAAGTTCCCAATTGGCAGTCCTTTATCTTTCCCTGAATAAAATAAACTTTTTGACTTAGGTAAACCCTTCCAATATTCTCTTTTGCCTTTTATTATACAATTTTCTACAGGATTATTAAATATGACTTTGTGTATAATTCGCAAAATAAAATTAATATTAAAATTATTATTTTTTTG
>CAINWR010000020.1 GCA_903854535.1 Candidatus Staskawiczbacteria bacterium
AATTAAATAAATTAAAATTTTAAAATTATGACAGCAAAATTAAATCCAGATTTAATTGGTAGAATAATTGAAGATGAAGAGGAATTACAAAGAAGAGAGCAAGCAGGTAAAGAAGTTGCAGAAAATATTGAGCAATTAAAAAGTTTTTTATTAGATAATAATTATACTCCAACCGATGATGATATATATAAAGCTCGGGTAATTTTAGATACAGTGAAAGGTGATAATTTAACTCTAGAAGGTTATGATAATAAAATAGTAGATAGATTAATTGATTTTGTTAGCCGAAAGGCAACAGATGATCCTGACAATACAAGACAAGAAAAATCTGATAAAACTTTATCTGCAGAAGATGCGCTTATAGTGCAAGAAGTAGATGAAATTTTGCAAGGATCTGATAAGTACCCAGAAAGAGATATTAAATTTTTAAAGAAATGCAAAAAACTTTTGCAAGATAATCCAGAAAAATTAACTGATAAGATGAAAGCTGAAATTAATGAAATAAAAATTAGAATAGATGATGAAAAAAGAAAGAAAGAAAAATTAAGGGAAGGGCTTAGGGAGAAGGTTGTGAAAATCCTTCAAGACATTGAAGTGTTGACTAATCTTGGCAAAGAGAGCTTTGATTATGAAGATTGGGGTTATTTAAGAAGTATAAAAAATATTTTAATTCAAGGACCAGATATTCACCCTTTGGCTTTTAAGCAAGATAATTTCAAAATAATTGATGAAAGAATCAAAGAAATAAAAAAGAAAGTTAAATCAAAAGTAAAAAAATCTAAAAGCACAGGAAGCAATGATGTTGGTAATGATAGAAATAATTCTAGAAATAATATTCCAAAAGCTGAATTAGAAGAAATGCAACGCTCTGCATTTGAGGATTTTGTTGAAAAAGATTTGGATAATAATATTGATCGGTTAAAAGGGCAAATTAATAAAATTGAGGAAGAGTTGATAGAAATTAAAGAATGGCAAAAATCACATGCAGGTGATTCATCTTTTAGAGATTCATATTTAAGATTTGTTGAACTAAGAAATGAATTAGCAAAATTGAAAGATAATTTAAAAAAACTTCAATCAATTGAAAGGCCTTCTAAGGTTCCTAATAAGAAATCTACTAACGCTAAGGATTTAGTTAAGATAGGTAACCCCCTACAAGAAACCCCTGAAGTAAAGGTGCAGAAAGAAAGTAGTGGCAAAAATGATGTAGGGCCGAATAAAGATAAAAATTATCAAGAAACCAAAAAAAATATTGAATTAATTGAGACTAGCAAAGATAATTTATTATTAGGAAAATTAAGAGGTTTTTGGGGTAATGAAACAGTAATTAGAGATGTTTTGTTGTCTCAATATTCAAATGGAAATGTAGTTAAGATTTGTAATGATGCTATAGATTTCTCAGAAAATTTTTTAGATTATGCAAATGTAGAGTCTTTTATAAATTTAGAGTTAAGTGAAGGTGAAAGAAAGAAAATTGCTGAAGGTGTTAGAGTTTTAAAGAGGGATTATATGAAATTAAAAAAAGAAGATGAGTTTAATCGTTATAAAAATTTGCTTAAATTTTTTGAAGATAAAATAGACTTTTTAGATTATGTTTTAGAAAGTAAGCCAAAGAGAAATGAAGCAGAAAAAACAAAACAAGAAAAATTAGATACTGAATCTAAAATTGATGATAAAAAAGTTGAGCCTGCGCCAGGGGTTATACCCGATACTCCCCTGCAGGAAACTCCTGAAGCAAGGGCGCAGAAAGAAAATGCCGATTCAATAAAAGTTAAAGAGCCAAAAGTGGAGTCTGAAGTAGTAAAACCAGAAAGTGATAAAGAAGCTATCAGAGAAATATATGCTAAATTAAGAGAAGAAATGGCAAGCAGGCAAGTAGATTCAAATATTGATACTTCTACACCTCAAAATCACAGAGAAAATAATGAACCAGATATTTCAGATCAACCAATAAATAGAGCTATAAATCAAGAA
>CAINWR010000021.1 GCA_903854535.1 Candidatus Staskawiczbacteria bacterium
AAACTTGCAAAAACTGCATCATTTTTTTGATGAACTGCTTTTATCATTTTAAAAGCTAAGTTTTCTAAAAATTGATCTTCCTGCATATTATTTATTTTACCATAAAAATAAAATATAGTAAAAATGCCCAGATATTATCTAGGCATTTTTTAAATTTTTGTTTATACTACAGCTTCTGCAGTTTGTTTCTTAGTTTTAGATTTATTGCGTAATCCTGCGAAAATTATTTCTTTCATATCATCATTTATTATTCCAGCTAACTTTGCAAATTCACTTTCTATAAACTCTTGCTGTTTTTTTCTTTCTAATTCTTTTATCTTATTATCATAATCAGTTTTTACTTTTTCTAAAAACTCATTAAATTTTTCTCCTTGTATTTGCTCTACTGAGCCATCTTTCTTTTTTATCTCAATAATATCTTGCGCTTTTGCTAAAATAGGCAAAATTCCAAAACTTGAAATTTTTAATAATCTAGGCAATGCTTTTTTCTGTGCTAAAAATTCTTTTGTTTTATTGCTAAAAATACCACCTTTAAAAAATAATCCTTTTTGCTTTATAGTTTCAGGGTGATATCCAGCAGTCAAAAGTGCACGAAAACATAAATCTCTTTCTTTTACATCTTCTATTCCACTCTCTTTGCCAAAAATAGAAATTAATACATCTTTAAATTCTTTTTTGGTTAATTCCTCATCTTTTTTCTTATCTTTTATCTTTAAACTAAATTCAGAAAGCAATTTATCTTGTTGTTCTTCTCCATTTAAATCTCTTTTAAACTCTGCAAAATCATCATCAACTAAACTCTCAAAATCATCTTGCATTTTTTTTGCAATGTCTTGTTTTGCATTAGGATTTTTTTTATCAAACTCACTGACAAAATCCTCGCCTTTAATAATTTCTGCTAATCTTAGTTTTGCAGGAGAATTTTTATGCAAATAATTTAAAGCTAAAATTGCGGTTTCTCCACTTAATTTATTAAAACTCATCACTTCAATACTTAGTGCTTGTAAATTTAATATCTCATTTTCAACTACCAATAATTTCTGTTCATTTTCTTTTAATTTATCACCAGTTAATTTTGCTTTTTCATCATTTAATTCTTTTAATCTATTATTTAAAAAATCTATATCTCCTTGTAAAGATTTAAAAATTGATTCTTTTAAGCTTGCATCAACATCAATACTCTCTGGGACCTTCCAAGATTCAGTATTTTTATCTATATTAGTATCTCCGGCATTTATATCAGTTCCCATATCTGCCCTATTTATTTCACCACCCAAATCAATTTCTGAATCAATTTCAGAATTAGACCCTGTTAATTCTGACTCTGATAAAATATCTAAGCTTGGAACTTCTGATTCTATTGATTTTTTAGGATTTACTTTTGATTTTAAATATTCTCTAATCGCTTCTTTATCTTCTGCTTTAGCATTTGACCCTGCAATTTTATCAATAAAATTCCCATAATACTCATCTCCACCTAACAAATCTATTTCAGTAGCTGATTTTTTAAGATGTTTACTAAGTTTTACTAAAGCTTTTTTTATCCAATCTTCCATTAAAGCATTTTTTACTAATTCTCTGCCAGCCTCATTTCTTTTATTTCTAAATTTTTCTATTGCCTCCTGTACTCTAGATTCTTTTGATTCTTCAACTGACTCATTTATATCTTTATTAAATTCTCTTCCTCTTTTAATTAAATAATTTACAAACTTTTCAAGTTTTATACTTTTGTCGTTCTTTGTAAAAATAATTAAGTCTTTTGTAACTTTTATTCCACTCATATCAAAACCAGCATCAATCATTGCATAAAAAGATTCTTGTGGAAAAGTAAATTTCTCTCCAAATTTATTCTTTAACTCTTCTTCTATTTTTATTCTTCTCCTTTCTAATTTATTTGCCATTTTCTGCGTTTCTGCTAATGAAGCTACATTTTTACGATCTAAAATTTCATTAATTTCTTTTGCTTTTATTTTCGGATTTTTTGCCTCTAGATCATTTATAAAATCTCTCTCTATACGAGTTCTAACAATTTCTTCAATTTTATTTAATTTTTCTTTTTCTTTTATCTTTTTCAAAATATCTTTCCCTTTTTCTGTCTGCCAAAATTCATCAAGATTTTCTCCTTTAATTATTGTCCTACCTTCGATTACTTTTGCTTTTGCCTCTTGGTTTAAATCTTTTCCAGTCAATTTATTATATTTTTCTATCAAATATTCATCTTTAGATTCTCTTTCTTTTACTATTTCTGTAATATCTTTTTCTAAAGTTTTTCCAGTAAGTTCGTTAAATTTTTTTATCAAATCTTCACGAGTAGTTTCTAGAGCCTCTCTATCTTTTATTTTTTGCTCTAATTCTTTTTTGCCTTGAACATCTATTATCACCGGTCCTTCTTGGTATTCTCTTTTAACCCTTGCAATTTTTGGTCCCTTAGCCTCTTCTTCTTTTCTTCTTTCTTCTTCTCTTTTTTCAGCTTCAATATCTTTATCTTGCTCCTTTCTTACTGAACGAG
>CAINWR010000022.1 GCA_903854535.1 Candidatus Staskawiczbacteria bacterium
GCAGCTTTAATTATTTCAGTTGCGTCTTTTTTAAGTTTTTTACTTGGTCTCTTAAGAGATAGATTATTGGCTAGCACTTTTAACGCAAGCAATGAGCTTGATGTTTATTTTACTGCATTTCGTATTCCAGATTTTGTAGCTATGGTGCTTATGATGGGAGCAATTTCTGTAGCTGTAATTCCTATTTTTACAGATAATTTAAATAAAGATAGGGAAAAAGCTTTTAAATATTTATCAAATTTATTTAATTTATGTTTAATAATTTTGGTTGTAGTTTGTGGTATTTTATTTATTTTTACACCACAATTAATTTCTTTAATTGCTCCAGGATTCTCTGAAGATAAAAAACAAATTACAGTAGAACTTACTCGTATAATGTTCTTAAGCCCAATATTAATGGGGCTTTCAAATATGATCTCAGCTGTGCTTATGGTTTTTAAGAGATTTTTAATAACTAGTATTTCACCAATTTTATATAATTTAGGAAGCATAATAGGAATTTTATTTTTTGTACCAATAATGGGAATTTCTGGCCTTGCTTGGGGAATTATTTTGGGAGCAGTAATGCATTTAGCTATTCAAGTGCCGTCATTTATAAAAACAGGTTTTAAATTTACAAATACATTTAACTTTTTTGATAAAGATTTTCTACTTACAATCAAATTAACTGTTCCAAGAGCTATTGGTCTTACTGCCAGTCAAATAAATTTAATTATAATTACCTCTATTGCTTCTACTTTGGTTACAGGAAGTGTTAGTGTGTTTAATTTAGCAAATGATTTGGCAATGCCAATTATTGGTTTAATTGCTATTCCATTTGCTACTGCTGTTTTTCCTGCTTTAAGTTTGGCTTTATCAAAAAATGACAAACAAGATTTTTTAGATAAATTTTATTCTGTATTTCGCCAGATTTTATTTTTAATTGTTCCAGCTTCAGGGCTTTGCTATATTCTAAGAGCTCATTTAGTAAGATTAGTTTTTGGAGGAGGATTATTTGATTGGACTTCTACAAAACTTACTTCTGCTTGCTTTGGGATTTTTATGTTTTCCTTATTTGCGCAGGGTCTAATTTTTTTAATTTCAAGAGCTTTTTATGCTAATAAAAATACAGCAATTCCAGCATTAGTAAGTATTTTTAGTGTTTTGATTTTAGCGCCATTAGCATATGGATTTGTATGGCTTTTAAGATTTCCAAATGCTTTTTCATATTTTGTGCAATATTTAATTAGAATAGATAATATGCAAAACTTAGCTGTAATTGGTTTACCCTTAGCTATTGCTATAGATGTGATTTTGCAATTTGCTTTACTTTTAATATTTTTGAAGTTTAAGATAAAAGAAATAAAATATAAAAATTTATTTAAATTTTTTATAAAAGTTTTACTAGCTACAATTTTAGCTATGATTGTAGCATATATTGTGCGCCAAATTTTTGGTGGATTTTTGGGAAGTTCAAGATTTATAATTTTATTTTTACAAACTGCTATAGCTGGAGGTTTAGGATTTTTAAGTTATATGATAGTTGGTCATTTTATGAAATTCCCAGAAATAGAATCATTTAGAAATTTTGTATTTGCCCAGCTTGGGTATTTAAATCTAAAAAAGAAAGTATAGTTTTTATAAATTTGTTGACATTTTTAATATTGGGTGTATTCTTAACTTATAGTTCTTTTTGGTTTTTCCTTTTTTAGGAGGACACAAAGATGTTTACTGGTACATTCAACGGAATTGATTTCTCAAATCAAAATCACCTGCAAGGCATTAGATTGCAGGTAGCACTTGCTTCAGACGGAGAGCAAGTGGAGCGGGGAATTTACCACGATGAAGCTGAGTATTTGCATGACTTTGCCCATGCTCGCGGGTTAAGGTTTTGTGAAAGGTGCAACAAGGTGGTGTCAGACCATCATTACCATTGAATCACTTGGGCAAATATATTAACCGAAGCAACAAGCTTCGGTTTTTTATTTGACAAAAATGGCGTAAAATACTTGACAACCTTGCTTGATTATGATATAATTAAATTATAGGATAAATTATCTTATTCCTTTCTTTCAAATCATTAGCTCTCTAGTTTAGTGGTTTGAAAGAAGGGATTAGTGTCCCTCCAAGAAACTTTCTGCGTATTTGCTTGTTGATGCAGAATTTTTGAACATTTAAAAATTAGGGTGCGTAATTTTTGGTAGTTGCGCAAAACAAGCCCCATAACTCTGAAAGGAGTTATACCATGACGCGTAATATTTCTTTGGCGGTGAAGTCGGCTGTGGCGGTTCTTTCGATTGAGGCCTTCGTGGCCAAAATTGAAGGGTACGTCAAGACGGCTCGCAGGGGCGGGGTGGCTTATGCCACCGCGCAGGTCAGCGATTTGATGGAGGTTGCCTCGACTGATCAGATCGAGGCGGTGGAGGAGCTGATCGAAGAGTTGGATCAGCTCGGCAAAGGGAAGACGAATCTTTTGGCTGAGCAAGATGCCTCAGCTAAAGCTGGGGCAGGCGCTAAAAGCGCCCAGAGCACAGATCAGCCCGTCAAGTCCGCCGAGCAGGTGGATTTGGAGAAACGTCAGAAGATTGCTGGAATCTTCTCGTCCAAGGGATTGGACGAGGCCGCGGAAGCCATTTTGGTTGATCTGGATGGCATGGACGCCGACAGCCTTCGGGCTATCTCGCAAGCAATCTGTGAGGCTGTGGTTTTGGCCGGCCTTTATGGCTGGGCTCAATGGACAGCCCACCAGCGCGCCAACCTGGCCAATTATATGGCCAAACAATTGGATCCACCGGCTTTACCGAAGGAGGAAAAGTCGGTAGAGGAAAAGCCGATGAAGGCTGCGCAAATAGCCAAGATGCTAGATGACCTTGGTCAGAAGGCAGTTGCTCGTGCAGTGCGAGATGGATACCGCGCTCACCGAGAGCGTGACATCTCGGCCATTCAAGAAATCTTGTTTTGGTTGGGGTGTGTCCGCAGTTCTTTTGCTCCCCTGCGAAAGTTTATTGCAGGGGCAACTGAGTGGTTTGTGGCTGTTCTGCTTGACTATCAAGTTGAGCAGATGATTCAGGCTACAGAAGGCTTTGCTCAAGCTCATTGGGAGCGGGACAAGCTTGCCAAAGCTGGTAAATTCACGCGCGCAAAGGAGTATTTGCGTGAAGCAAAGGGAGTCTTCTACTTTCACGATGAGAATGAAGACAAGTCTTTGCCTTCAGCTTTGATGGCTGTGGGGCGATTGCTTCATAGCCAAAAGCTCCCACGAAGCGTGGGCGAATTCCTTGGCCAAAAAGTTGACTGGAGTCAATTGGAGGTTGAGGTCGATGATTACAAAGCTGGTCTCGCGTTGATTCGCGAGATTACAGCAGATCGTCGAACCGAGGAGGAACGGCCCCAGTGGACCGAAAACGATCGGGATGGCCAAGAGGAACGGCGTAAAGGCAAGACGCCCGACGAGATTCGGCGGAAAAGGCTCGAACGGCGATTGGCCGATCAAGCGTACCGTTTAGCTCAGAAAGGAGCAACGAGCGGAGGCGGTGGTGGCAAGAAAAAGCGCCACTAGTTGATTATAACGAAGACTGTTAATAAAAAATAGAAAAGATTTTTTTAGAAAATTTAGTTAAGTCTTAGTTGCTAGGCAAAAAGGCCCTCCGGACAATCAGGTCCGGAGGGCTCAGTATGTGAGATTTACATAGCAAATAAATCTCCCTTTAGTAAAGTTTAAAAGTATTTTAGATTTTACTAAGGGTATGCGTATGCCTTTACTCGTGCTGGCGCGAGTGTAAAATTTTGATCAGGTAGCCAGTATGCCTGATTGGTCGATCTTTGGGACAGGAGACCCACCCAATGACGACTCATACTTTGGTTCGTTACAAAATCGCGCAGGATGCGCGATGTGCGGCCACTGTCGAAGGGTTGGACCCTTTTGATATGTGGAACAAGGAAGTTCTTGATCAGCTTCAAAAGGATCTTGAGGCTGTTGAAAAGCATTTTTACGCACGGAGGCGTAATAATCTGCTTGCTGAGCGGTCAAGGCGCAGGCTGTTGCGTGAACAAAACGCAGCAGCCGAAGCCCAGAGAAATGCCGAAGAATTAGCTAGCCAAGATATGGAAATCTTTGCATGGCTTTGAGCTTTTCGGTTAAATATGCTGGGTAGTGGATTTATGTCTACTGCCCAGCAAAAATGTTTTAAAATAAAACCTTGGTCTTACAACCAAGGTTATGAACTGCTTAATCCCAATCTCAATCACTCAATGCCGTATTCAGCTTCAACCACCTTGATTCTGCATTCTTCTGTCTGAGGTGGAAGAGTTACTCGCATCTTTGATCTTGCATTAATCATATCTCTAATGGCCAAATCCTTTTCTGTTGGGTTTAGCCATTTTATTTTCTTTTTTGATAAATTCGGAAAAAGGGTTTTCATGAATTTGCGCACACCTTTTTCAATATCTTTTGCAGTAATTTGCTCACAAATTACTGGTATAGCACATCTTAGAAATCTCCTTGAGATGGCAAAGGGGTTGTTGTTCAAACTTTGGCTTAAGTTGTCAAAATATTGTTGAAATTCTTGAAACTCATTTTTTGCTGATTCCTGCAGTCTTTGCAGTTTTATCTGGCAGATAAATCTATAGACTGCAATTGCAAATGAAGCATTTACTATGGTCCCAAGATATGCTATTTGGTTGTTACTACACAATAAAAACACATCTATGCACTCTCCTTTTTTGTTTGTTGGAGCTTTGGGTTTATATTTTTCTCCGCAGAAAATAACTAATTCTTGCGGATTTGAGTTGCTTAATTGCAAAATAAGTTCATCTGTTGGAGCATAAACCTTTTCTGTGCAGTCTGCTAAAGAATAACTTCTTTCATCAAGAAGCATTATTTGAGCTAAAACCGCCAATTGAACATTATACTTTTGGCAAGCAATGCTACAAAATGGATGAGCCATAATATTCACCTCTTTGTGTGGGATTATACATATGAAAAAGAACATGCAACGCATATATAATTTACCATACAAATATAAAATAAGCAAATTAAAAAATAATTTCTCGTCGTGTTATTCACGCAACTTGCCTGCACAGGCGGGCGGGAATCTGGTTTTATTTGTCGTTGTTGAGAGTGAATATAAGCAACTAGTTTTGAATTGTTTTTATTGTGCGACACTGTATAATAATTAGATTGAATTCGAATTCGAAAGACTTGACAAGCTTGCTTGATTATGATATAATTAAGTTGTAGAATAAATTAGGAAAGTAATTTGAAAAAATTTAGTAAACGAGAACCCTTCGACTTTGCTCAGGGCAAGAGTCCTGGTAAAGCAGGGTATGAGTGAGTTTTGGTTTCCTGTATCAATCAAAGCTGATAATAGTTTTATCAATTTTGATTGGTATCCTTGCAGGTCTGAGAGTTTTAGGATTCTGGCAACGAGCCAGAATAACTCAAAGGCTTGCGCTTTCATAGGAAGGAGGATGCCATGACCGTAAATTTCGTTAATCTCTGCCCCCACGCTTTGCGCCTTCGGACCAACGTTGCCAATAAGGTGGCCGAAGCGGACCCGACCGACATCGTCGTCGAGCCCCGTCGGAATGCCGACGGCAAGCCGGATTCCGCTCGCGTCAGCACGACGCCGGGCGGAAAGCAGGCCGATGTCGGCGGGGTGGCGGCCTATGGGCCGACCACTTATGGCGAGGTCGAGGGGCTGCCCGCTCCCGAGCAGGACACTGTTTACTTGGTGTCCGCACTGGTCGCTGGCCGTCCCGCGGTGGTGGGCCGGACGGACGTTTTTGTCCCCGGCACGGGCCCCAACGATGGGGCGGTCCGCTACGCCGACGGCCCGCAGAAGGGCCAAGTCTACGCGGTTACTCGCCTCGTGCAGGCGTGACCGCGTAGCGACAAAGATTGTCGCGAAAATCAGGTAATTCGCTCACACACGTGTGAGCGAATTGCAAAGGGCTACTTGAGGATCGGCCCAGTCTGTGATCCTCTCTTTTCTAAAGTTCACGATCATTGTGTGTTTGTGGACTGTAGGTGAAGAAAAAATTCTGGTTCGAGGCCACTGCTTGCCATGGCAGTTGGTCTTTATTATGGGAGGCGGGGCTTGAAACCCCGCGAGAAAATGACGAGAAAAAAATTTTTCATGGAGGATTAAATGACGAAGGAGTTGCTGAATCCTCTCCTTCTTTCAAATCATTAGTACTATTGTTTAGTGGTTTGAAAGAAAGGATAGGAATTGAACAAAAAAGAAAGGAGGCCGAAATGGCCAAAAAAAAGAAGAAAAAATCCCTCAAGATGAGGGTGGCCGGCTACTTTGGCCGGTTGTGTTTCGGGAGCTGGGTGCGAACAGGGGTGACTCTGTTCGCACTTAGTATGTTGGGCACTTGTCAGTGGCCAAATGAAAGGGTATTTTCGGAACTCGCCTCTCTTATTTTTCTAGTTTTCGGGTTTGGGTGGGCGGTCCGGAAATATATGAAAACAGTTTTTGGACTGTGAAACTTCAAAAACCTTGAAAAGGAGAAAAGATGAACAGGTCTCGAGATATTCTGCCGTTTGTCAATCTGTCGGCAATGGCGGTGGAGGCGTATGACGCCTTTGCCGAGCAAGTGGCTTGTCAACTTCGGAAACTTGGGCTTGTGCCGGACAGAGCTCTGGTTCCAGTAGAACAAGGGTGTGAGCAGGAGGATGGATCTCTTCTCATTTGGGTAGACCTTCCTAACGCCAAAATGGAGTTTGTTATCCCCAAAGGAGAGTGGGAATGGAGTGGGATGAATTAATCTCAAATTGAGCGTCTTTTGGCGTTTGGTGCAGTATGGCATCAAGCGCAGTTTTTTTATAAAAAGTTTTAATTTTTGAAAAAATATGTTATATTTATTATATTGGATTCCCGATTAAATCGGGAATGACACAAACATGACAAATCAAGAAAACATTAGAAATTTTTCAATAATTGCTCACATTGATCATGGGAAATCTACTTTAGCTGATCGGCTTTTGGAATTAACTGGAACTATTGATGCAAAAAAAATGATGCCACAGTTTTTAGATTCAATGGATTTGGAAAGAGAAAAGGGGATTACCATAAAGCTTAAAGCCATTAGAATGGAAGTAGATACTGGGAAAATAAAAATGGAAAATTTAAGGCCGGAATATCAAAATTCAAAATTTATTTTAAACTTGGTAGATACTCCGGGGCACGTGGATTTTTCTTATGAAGTTTCAAGATCTATGGCTGCTGTAGAAGGTGCTATTTTACTGGTAGATGCCACTCAAGGAATACAAGCTCAAACTTTGGCTAATTTAAATTTAGCTAAAAAACAAGGACTTAAAATAATTCCGGTAATAAATAAGATAGATTCAGAACAAGCCAAAGTAGAAGAGTGCATAGAAGAATTAGCAAATGTGCTTAATGTGATGCCAGAATATATTTTCAAAATTTCTGCTAAAACTGGTCAAGGTGTACAAGAAGTTTTGCATGCAGTAATTGAGCAAGTACCTCCTCCCAATAAAAGCCCTGCGGGCACTTTGACGGGCGATGCGCCATTTCGTGCCTTGATTTTTGATTCTGATTACGACTCTTTTAAGGGAGTTTTGGCTTATGTAAGAGTTGTAGATGGTGAAATTTCAGATAGAGAAAAAATATTTTTAATTGCTACAAACACAGAAGCTGAAGTAAAAGAACTTGGATTTTTAGCTCCAACTGCCAAACCTCAACAAAAATTACAAGCAGGTGATATTGGGTATATTGCAACAGGTATAAAAGAGCCGGGCAAAGTCCACGCCGGAGACACTATTACAAAACTACAAACTACAAACTACAAACTACAAACTACTCCATTGCCGGGATACCAAGAGCCAAAGCCAATGGTTTTTGCTAGTTTGTATCCAGAAAATCCAGATGATTTTGATTTATTAAAAACAGCGCTTTCTAAACTTAAGTTAAATGATCCAGCTTTGGTTTTTGAAGCAGAAATGAAAGAGGCTTTAGGTAGGGGATTTAATTGTGGCTTCTTGGGTACTTTGCATATAGAAATAGTTGCAGAAAGATTGGAGAGAGAGTTTGGTTTGACTTTAGTAATTTCTATTCCATCTGTAGTGTATAAAGTTTTTGATAAAAAAGGTAAAGAAATAATGGTTCACTCTGCTTCTGATTGGCCAGATCAATCTAGTATTGCAACTACCGAAGAGCCTTGGGTGAGCTTAGAAGTAATTTGTCCTGTAAATTATATTGGGAAAATTATGGATATACTTAAAGATTTGCGTGGGAATTATTGTGCGACAGATTACTTGACAAATGAAAGGGCTATAATAATATTTGAAACTCCTTTGCGCGGAATAATTGCTAATTTATATGATAAAATCAAAACAGTAAGCCAAGGATATGCTTCTATGAATTATAATATGCTAGGCTTTAGGCAAGGTAAGCTTGTAAAAATGGAAATTTTAATAGCAGGGAAGAAAGAGGAGGGATTTTCTCGTATAGTTGCTGAAGATGATGCTTATATTGAAGGTAAAAAAACTGTAGAAAAATTAAAAGAGGTTTTGCCTCCAGAGCAATTTGCAGTAGCTCTACAAGCAGTAATTGGAGGTAAAATAATTGCTAGAGAAACAATTACTCCACGCAGAAAAGATGTAACAGGATATTTATATGGGGGAGATGTAACAAGAAAAAATAAATTACTAGATAAACAGAAAAAAGGTAAAAAATTACTCAAACAAAAAGGAAGAGTAAATGTACCAGCAAAAGCATTCCTCGAAGTTTTCAAAGCTTAAAAACGAATATAAAATATTCGTTTTTATTTTATGCACAGTTCTTTGATTTGACACTACAATATAATAAAAGTTATAATAA
>CAINWR010000023.1 GCA_903854535.1 Candidatus Staskawiczbacteria bacterium
CACTGCTACATTTAAAGATTCTTTTTTCCCTCGCATTGGCAATTCAATAATTTTGTCGCACAATGATAAAACCTTTTTACTAACGCCGTCTACTTCATTACCCAAAATTAAAGCTAAGGGGAATTTTGGTTTAAATTTATCGTATGCAACACTTTTTTGATCTTGCTCTAGTGCGACAATCGAAATTGGAGCACTGCCCTGCAAAGCCTTGGCGAAGCAGGGTTGCCTCATTTTTCTTATCAACCCCGACGTGCTTTCGCAATATTCAAAATCCACAGATTGCACAGCACCCAAAGCGGTCTTATTTATCTTTTCTATTATACCTTTTCTTTGCAAAAAACTTTCTATACTTTCACCCACTGGTGGCTTAGCAGTATATCCACATAAAAATATTTTACTTACTCCAAGAGCATCAGCAGTTCTAAAAATAGAACCAACATTCTCCAAACTGCGTATATTATCTAAAATCACATAAAATTCCTTCATACACAGGAAGCGAGGTAATAAACTTTTTGAATGCCTTGGTCTACTTGTATCCCGAATGGAGACAAAGAGGGACACCAACAGCTAAAAAAGTTTGTTACCGAGCTGGAAATTAAAGTAATCTAAATTTATTTATTATAAGCCCGAAATCATATCCCAAAAATTTAGCTGCTGTTCTGCAAAAAGCCATTCTTTCTGTAAAGATTTCAAAATATTCCATAACTGGAGTAAAGTTTGTGTCAATTTTTAAAGTTAAAGTAATTCTTTTCTTTTCTTTCTCTACTTTTATATTGCTTTCAGTTGAAGCATAATTTACTCTATCATGAATATCTTTCCTGATATCTTCCATATTTCTTTGTGAAACCCTTGATCTATCTACATCAGATTTGTCAGCAATTACCAAAACTGCTGCAATTGCTGTAGTGAAACTCATTTCTGGCTTATCATGTTCTGCAATAGCTTGCATAATTTGCGCCATTTCTTTTGCCTCAAATTGATCGTGGAAAATTTGATGAAATAAAAGCCCTGCAAAATAATGATGATTTGTACGCGACATAAAATTTCCCATATCATGGCAAAACCCCACAATTCCACAAAGTTCAATTTCTCTTTGTGAAAGCCCAATTGACTTTGCAATTTTCATAGCTCTATCAGCCACAACTCCTGTATGGCGAAGTCCATGATTTGTATATGACAAAGCATCCATTGCTCTATCTGTTTGATTTATAAATTCTAAAATTTGTTTATTTGCTTTTATATCTTTTAAAGTAAGCATAAAATTTTACCCGGTTAAATAATTTTGCTTTACAAAATTAAAATTTTCTAAAAGAAAATTTTATCTAACTGGGTGAATTCTTTTATTATTATTTATTTTATTACTTTATTGAAACTTTATCAAACATTGACAATATTAAAAAATATTGTTATATTTAAATATCAAAAAACTTCTTATGGAGGGGGCAACAATGCTCAAAATCGGAAGAGTAGAATTTTTCTGCGAAAGCCACATTGGATTTGTGGTTTTCAAAGGAAATGATCGCCGGATTTTTCGGCTAAGCAAGTGCGTTGAGGTTGAAGCTTTTAATAGCCAACCTCGATTAACACACAAAAAG
>CAINWR010000024.1 GCA_903854535.1 Candidatus Staskawiczbacteria bacterium
CTCGGCTTTTTTGTTGCCCAGACCTAAATTGATTATTGGCCTGGGCCGTCGCTCCCGCTAATCCACAGCGGGAACACTACGATCGCGATGATCATCATCACGATCAAGAAAATACGGTGTGACACCGGCTCTTTGATGAGCTGATTGCCACACATGAAACACTTCTTATCTTCGGGGAACGTATTCCCCGAGCATTTGGGGCAGGCCATTTGGGCCTCCTTTCTATATATTAATTATATCATTTATATTAATTAATGTCAATACTTGTGAGTATTTTCTTATTTTGATAAACTTAATAAATAATTTAATAAAAATTTCTATGCTTTCAAAAGAAGAGGTTTTAAAAATAGCAAAATTAGCTAGATTGGAATTATCTGAAAAAGAAGTAGAGTCAATGCAAAAAGATTTGTCTAGTATTTTAGATTATTTTGAAATACTCAAAAAACTTGACACGTCTTCAGTGAATTCGCCTATAGACTACAAGTTACAAGTTAAAAGTTCTAGTTTAAGAAGAGATGAGGTGGTAGATCAGGATAGGCAAGTGGTAAAAAATTTAATAAATTCAGCTCCAGATAAGAAAGATGGATATATTAAAGTAAAAGCAATTTTATAAATTCTATGGAATTACAAAATTTTACAATAGAACAAATTAATAAAGCATTAAAAGAAAAAGAATTTTCAGTCAAAGAATTAACTCAAGCTTATTTTTCGCAAATAAAAAAAACTGATTCTGAAATCGGCGCATATTTAAGTTTAACCGAAGATTTAGCTTTAAAGCAAGCTGAAGCTTCTGATGATAAAATTAAAGAATTAATTTCTGAAAATAAAGAGATTCCAAAATTACTTGGTATACCTTGCGCTATAAAAGACAATATTTTAGTCAAAGGAGAAAAATGTACTACAGCTTCAAAAATGCTGGAAAACTATATAGCTAGTTACGATGCTGGTTGCACAAAGAAATTAAAAGAATCTGGATCTATAATTTTGGGTAAAACCAATTTAGATGAATATGCATTTGGTAGTTCCACAGAAAACTCTGCTTTAAAAGTAACTAAAAATCCTTGTGATTTGTCTCGCGTACCGGGCGGAAGTTCTGGAGGATCAGCTGCTGCTTTAGCTTCTAATCAAGCTGTGTTCGCATTAGGCACAGATACTGGATGTTCAGTAAGAACTCCGTCTTCTTTTTGTGGAGTGGTAGGGCTTAAGACAACTTATGGGTCTGTTTCTCGATATGGAGTAATTGCTAGCGCTTCATCACTTGATCAGGTAGGGCCTTTAGCAAAAAATGTCCAAGATTGTGAGACTATTTTTGCAGTTATTTCTGGAAAAGATAAACAAGATGCAACTTCAGTAGAATTTAAATATGAAAAGTTAGTAGAAAATAAATCATTTAAAATTGGTGTACCAAAAGAATTTTTTGGAAAAGGTCTAGATCCAGAAGTTGAAAAGATAATTAAATCTGCAATTTCTAAAGCTGAAAATCAAGGTTTTAAAATTGAGGAAATTAGCTTACCATCTACAGAATATGCTTTAGCATGTTATTATATTATTCAGACATCTGAAGCATCTTCAAATCTTGCAAGATTTGATGGAATAAGATATGGATTATCAAAACAACACAAGGAAGATTTATTAGATGTTTATTTAGAAAGCAGAGGGGAGGGATTTGGGCCAGAATCTAAACGTAGAATTATGCTTGGGACTTATACACTTTCAGCTGGATATTATGATGCTTATTATAAGAAAGCTTTAGAAGTAAGGAGTTTAATCAAGCAAGATTTTGCTAGAGCTTTTGAAAAAGTAGATTTAATAATGGGGCCGGTTACACCATTTCCAGCTTTTAAAATTGGAGAAAAATTTGATGACCCTTTAGCAATGTATTTAGCAGATATTTATACAGTACCTGTAAATTTAGCTGGACTACCAGGAATGAGTTTACCAGTTGGAAAAGTAGATGGTAAATTACCAGTAGGTTTACAAATAATTGGGAACCATTTTCAAGAAAACAAAATCTTCAATATTGCAAGTATTATAGAAAAAATTATATAATAAGTTAGTGAGTAGGTAGTAGTAAGTAGTTAGTAGACGAAATTCTACAAACTACAAACTACAAACTATAGACTATTTTGACTTGGGAACAAATTTATAATTTTTTAGGTATTACAGATTTTATTTATTTTATTTCATCTCCAATAATTCAAGATGTGCTTTTTCCAGTAAAGATTATTTTTATTTCTTTTGCTATATTTTTTCTTGCTATCATTTATTACTTTACAGTTAATAGTTCTTGGATAAGAAACTATTTCCTTGAAGATGTTGTTGAATTTTTTTCATGGCAAGCATTTGGAACCAAGCAAATTGCTGATAGGTGGAAAAAAATAAGGAAAAGACTTGATACTGGAGTGGAATCAGAATATAAATTAGCTATAATTGAAGGTGAAGATTTTTTATTAGAAGTACTTGATGAAAGAGGTTTTGAAGGTAAAAATTTCGAAGAGATTATAGCTTCTACTGGAGTAGGGTTACTAGCAAATCAAGAAGAATTAATACAGGCACATAAAATAAGGAATTCAATTGTTTATGAGCCAAATTTCTCAATAGATTTAGAAGAAACTAAAATAATTTTATTAATTTTTGAAACAGCTGTAAAAACTGTAAGTGCAAATTAAAAAACAATCCTTCGTCTTTGCTCGGGATTGTTTTTTTGTTTAAAAATGATAATATAGAATTATCTAAACATTCCAACAATAGGAAGAATTACCATGCTTATACCTACTAAGCTAATTAATATGATCCAGGTAATTTTTAACATTTTTTTTCTTTTCATGTTTGTGTATTATATTAAATTTTTATATATTTAATGATAGCAGATTTTAAAAAAAAACAAAAGAGCAATAACCCTAAAAAATATTTTTTATTAATAACTGCTACAATATTTTTTGCAATTGTTTTATCTATATTAACTTTCGCCAATATTAAAATATATCGCAAAAAGCAAGAATTAAGAATTCAAATTGAAAACTTAAAACAAAAAATAGAAGATATTAAGAATGAAAACAACTTGTTGGGGGAAAAAATTGAGAAATCATCAGATGTAGATTATGTGGAAAAAGTTGCTCGCGAAGAACTTGGTTTACAAAAAGAAAATGAAAATACTACAGTTTTTTTGATTCCAAAACAAGAGAATGAAAAAAATGAAAATCAAGAAAGTAAACAAAATTTGTTTATTAAAATTTGGCAAAATATAATAAATACATTTAAATAAAAATGCGGGTATGGTTCAGTGGTAGAACATGACCTTCCCAAGGTTAAGATACGGGTTCGATTCCCGTTACCCGCTCATAATATGTTAAAAGAAGAAATTGTAGAAAATATTAAGAATTCGAAAAAATACAAAACTATTTATATCAAAACAATAGAAAGAATTGTGGCTGATTGTATTGAAAGATTTGGAGAAAAAAGAGCTGAAAAAGAAGCTAAAAATTTACTTCATCAAATTTGGGGAGCTTTTTATGAAACTAGGCCAAATTTTAAGAAAGTAATTTCTAAATTAGATATTGAAAATTTAGAGCAACTTTCAACATCAAAAGAAAATTTAAAAGAATTTATTATTCCAATTTTAAAATTACAATCATCTGTAGAAGAAAGAATCTCAATTTTACCCGAATTTTATGAGAAAATTTTTGAAATTACAGGAATACCAAACTCAATTATTGATCATGCTTGTGGTTTAAATCCTTTAACAATTCCTTGGATGAATTTACCTACCTCGCAGCAAGGCGGGCCGAATACCACATCATACAAGGCATATGATATTGATTCAGAAGAAATTGAATTTTTAAAAACAGTCTTTAGTAAAATCCATTGTGCGACAAAAACAGAATTTGCTTTAGGTGATGTGCTTTCAGATGAATTCAAATATGCAGATGTGGTTTTTATGTTAAAATTATTACCATGCTTAGAACATCAAAAAAAAGGTTGTTCGCTTGATATTTTAAAAAAACAAAATTGTAAATTTATAGTAATCTCTTATCCGATAAAAAGTATTGGTGGTAAAGAGAAAGGTATGTATGAATTCTATAGAAATAACTTTAAAAATATGATAAGTTCAGAGGATCTCGCCCTGCGAAGCTTTGGCGAAGCAGGGTGGAAGGTTACAGAATTGTTATTTGAAACAGAATTAGTTTTTGTGATTGAAAAACCTATATAATAGCAAATATAAAAATTGCCAGAGTAGCTCAGTGGTAGAGCAATGGTATCGTAAACCATAGGTCGTGGGTTCAAATCCCACTTCTGGCTCATTAATTAATAATTAAAATTATAATTACAATAATGGAAAAAAGACACAGAATATTTATTGCAATAAACTTACCAGATGATATCAAAAGAGAATTAATAAAGTATCAAGAAAAATTTAAAAATAAGTTTATTTTTACTGGTGAAGATGGAGAAAATTTTGATTTAGCAAAATGGACTATTAAAGATAATTTACATATTACTTTAGAGTTTTTAGGTTATTTAACAGATCAAGAAATAGCTGATACTTGTAAAATTACCAAAGAAATTGCAAAAAATCATGAATCATTTTCAATTGATTTAAATAAAATTGAGTATGGTCCAACAAATAAGCCTTTGCCAAATATGGTATGGGCATCTGGAGAAAAATCAAAAGAAATTTCTTTGCTAAAAAATAATTTACAGGAATCTTTATTAAAATCAGTAAATTTTAAGCCAGAAAGTAGAGAATTTACTCCACATATTACTTTAGCAAGATTGAAAGAATGGCAACTCAAAGCAGTAGATCCAGAAGAAAGACCAGAGATTTCTGAAAACATAAATTTAATATTTACGGTAGAATCTATTGAAGTGATGGAGAGTGTGATGAAAAAAGGTGGACCACATTATGAAATTTTAGAATCTTGTGAATTTAAAATGTAATTATTTTTTTAAAAATATGAAAGTACATTTTTTGGGAATCGGTGGAATTGGGGTTTCCGCACTTGCGCAATATTATTTAGCAAAAGGACACAAAGTGTCTGGTGAAGATTTAAGTTCCTCAGAAATCACAGATTTTTTGCAAAAACTTGGAATTGAAATTAAAATTGGAAAAAGTACTATTGAAGAATTACAATCTATAAACTACAAACTACCTGATCTAGTAATTCATACACCTGCTATAAAAGGCAACAATCTTCAATTAGATTTTTTCAAAAAAGCTGGAGTAAAATGCCAAACTTATCCAGGGGCCTTGGGTGAACTTACCAAAAATTATACTACAATTGCAGTTTCTGGCAGTCATGGCAAAAGTACAACAACTTCAATGCTTGCTTTGGCTATGATTAAAGCTGGGCTGGATCCTACGGTAATTGTAGGTACAAAACTTAAAGAATTCGGTAATACTAATTTTTGCATGGGAAAATCTCAATATTTAGTTATAGAAGCCTGCGAATATGATAGCTCATTTTTAAATTACAAACCCCAGACAATTGCAATCACAAATATAGACAAAGAGCATTTGGATTATTTCAAAACTTATGCGAACGTAAAAAAGGCCTTTAAAGACTTTGTAATGCAATTACCAAGAGGTGGAGTTTTAGTGGCAAATAAAGATGATAAAGAAACTGATAAAATTTCTAAATCCAAATTTTTAATTTCTAATCAAATATCAATTTCTAAATATTCTCTTAAACAAAAAGAAGCTAAAAAAATTAAAAAGATATTACAAGTTCCTGGAACACATAATATTTCTAATGCATTAGCTGTTTTAGCAATTGCGCGCAGTTTAAAAATTGAAGATAAAATAACTTATCAAGCTTTAGCGGAATTTCATGGCACTTGGCGCCGTTTCGAAGAAAAAGCAGGGACACTTTTGGGTTTTCAAATTTCAAATTTCAAATTTCAAATTATCAGTGATTACGGCCACCATCCAAATGAAGTAAAAGCTACAATGCAAGCAGTAAGAGAAAAATATAAAAAACAGAAAATTTGGTTGGTATTTCAGCCACATCAATATCAACGCACATTTTATCTGCAAAAAGACTTTATAAAAATCTTTAGAAATGCTAAGATAGATAATATAATTATTACTGATATTTATGATGTAGCTGGTAGAGAAAATGCAGAAATAATAAATAAAATAAATTCAGAAAAATTAGTCAAAAAAATTGGTAGAAAATCTGTGATTTATTTACCACAACAAGACTGCGAAAATTATATAAAAAATAATATTAAATCCAGCCAAGTTTTGCTTATTATGGGTGCTGGAGATATATATAAATTATTCGATAAATTTTAAAAAATATGACAAATTCTGATCAGCAAAAAATTGAAGAACTTCTCACTCGTGGAGTAGAAGAGGTAATTGTGAAAGAAGATTTAAAGAAGCAGTTAGAATCAAGAAAAAAAATTAGACTTTATTTGGGCATAGATCCAACTGGTTTTGATTTGCATTTGGGGCATGTTGTACCGTTGTGGAAATTAAAAGAATTTTGCGACCTAGGGCATGAAGTAATTTTATTAATTGGCGATTTTACCGCTAAAATTGGAGATCCTACCGGCAAAGATGCTACTCGTGTACCGCTCACTGACAAGCAAATTGCAGCGAATATGGCTGATTATAAAAGACAAGCAAGTAAAATTTTAGATTTTGAAAAAGTTAAAATTGTACACAATGCTAAATGGTTATCTAAATTAAAGTTTGAAGATATCTTAAAATTATCTGGTCAATTTACGGTTCAACAAATGATTATTCGTGATATGTTCCAACGAAGGCTCGAAAAAGATTTGCCAATAAATATGCAGGAATTTATGTATCCTTTAATGCAGGGCTATGATTCAGTGGCTATGGATGTTGATTTGGAAATCGGTGGCAATGATCAGATGTTTAATATGCTTATAGGTCGTACTTTGCAAAAAGCTTACAACAACAAGGATAAAAATGTAATGACAACAAAATTATTGTTAGGATTAGATGGAAGAAAAATGAGTAAAACCTATGATAATTTTGTGGGTATTTGTGAAGAACCAAATAATATGTTTGGGAAAATAATGTCTATGAAAGATGAATTAATAGATCAATATTTTGAATTGGCCACAAGATTGTCGAAAATTGAAATTGATTCAATTAAAAATTTATCTACAAATCCGCGCGACATAAAAGCTAGATTAGCTTTTGAGATTGTAAAACTTTATAACGGAGAAGTCGCTGCAAAAAAAGCAGAAGAAGAATTCAATAAAGTTTTTACAAATAAAGAATTGCCTACAAACATTGAAGAATTCAAAACAAATAAAATAAATTACCCAATCTTAGATTTATTATGTGACACTAAGTTGGCACCGAGTAAGAATGAGGCAAAAAGATTGGTAGAAGGCGGAGCAGTCACAATTGGGGAAAATAAAATATCAGACTGGAAACAAGAGATAAAATTGGAGAATGATATGGTAATTAAAGTAGGCAAGCGTAAATTTATAAAAATAAAAATTTTGTAATATTGAAAATAATTAAACGCCAATTGACTTTGGTGTTTTTTTATATTATAATAAAGATTATAAAAATTAACAGAATTTCCATATGCTAAATATTAGAAACATTGCTATTATTGCTCACGTTGACCATGGAAAGACCACATTAGTGGATGCGCTTTTAAAGCAATCAAAAACACAACTTAATAAAGAAGTAGCTGGCAGTGAACTAATAATGGACAGTAATGAGCTTGAAAAAGAAAGAGGAATTACAATTTTTTCTAAAAATGCTTCTGTAATTTATAAAGACACTAAAATTAATATTATTGATACCCCTGGTCATGCTGATTTTGGAGGAGAAGTGGAGCGCGTATTAAATATGGCTGATGGTTGTTTGCTTTTAATTGATGCTAAAGAAGGTCCTATGCCTCAAACTAGATTTGTGCTCAAAAAAGCTTTGGAAATGGGGCACAAAATAATTGTAGTTATTAACAAAGTTGATAAAGATGGTGCTAGACCTCAATTCGCCTTAGAAGCAACTTTAGAATTATTTTTGGAACTTGGAGCAGGTGATCATTCATTTGATTTTCCAGTTGTGTATGCATCAGGGAGAGCTGGTAAAGCTGGACTTGAAGCTGATATCAATAAAATGCAAGACATTAATCCAATTTTTGATGCAATTTTAGAACATATTCCTTCACCAATTGTAGATATAGACAAACCATTGCAGATGCTTATTACTTCTATTGTAGGAGATAATTTTAAAGGAAGATTAGCTATTGGTAGAATTCATAACGGTAAATTAAAAACTGGTCAGGAAATTATTCATATAAATAGAAAAGGAGAACAACAGAAATGCAAAATATCGTCTCTAATGACTTTCGAAGGCTTGGGTAAAAAAGAAACAAGCGAAGCTTTTGCTGGTGATATAGTAGCTATAGCTGGAATTGAAGATATTACAATCGGAGAAACAATTGCAGATTTAGATAATCCAGATGCCTTGCCTTTAATTGATATAGAAGAGCCAACAGTTAAAATGACTTTTATGATTAATGATTCACCATTTGCAGGAAAAGAAGGACAATTTTGCACTTCAAGACAATTAAGAGAAAGATTAATGAAAGAACTGGAAACAGATGTTGCTTTAAGAGTAGAAGAAATTACACAAAAAACTTTTGGACTTGGCGGTTCTGTGGGTTGGATAGTTTCTGGTAGAGGAGAATTACATTTGGCAATTTTAATTGAAAGATTAAGAAGAGAGGGATATGAAATGCAGGTTTCAAGACCACAAGTTATTTTAAAAGAAGTAAATGGAAAAAAACTAGCTCCTTATGAAAAAATATTTATTGAAGTCCCAGAACAATATCAAGGAGCAATAATGCAAAAAATGGGAGAAAGAAAAGCAGAATTAAAGGAAATGAGAAATGGAAATAATGGAATTGTATTTTTAGAATTTATTATTCCAACTAGAGGCCTTTTTGGATATAGGAATGAATTTTTAACTGATACTAAGGGTTTAGGCATTATGAATACCTCTTTTCATGAATATTTACTAGATCCAGAAAATTGGAAGGAAAGAAATAATGGCTCTTTAATTGCTTCAGAATCTGGTATGACTATACTTTATGGTTTAAAAAATGTACAAGACAGGGGGGTTTTATTTTATGGCCCAGGCGTGGAAGTTTATGAAGGTGAAGTTGTGGGTCAGAACTCAAGGCCAGAAGATATTAGAGTAAATGTATGCAAAGCAAAACAATTATCTAATATGCGTTCAAAAGGTGAGGGTAATTCGGAGCATTTTAATACTCCCAAAAAAATGGAGCTTGAAGATGCACTTGAATATATTGGAGATGATGAATTAGTGGAAATTACTCCAAAAAATGTAAGAATAAGAAAAATATTCTTAGGAGCAAATGATGAAGCAAAACTATCTAAAGGCTTGAAAATATAATTTATTGATATATAATTAATTTGTTTATAATTAATTATTTTGATTATCTATTTTAATCTAAATTAACTTTTCACAAATTTGACAATTAAATTTCAAGGAGGATTTGAAATGAAATCAATTGTACATTTTGTTTTAATAGTTTTTGTTGCGGTATCATTAGCATTTGTATATTATTCATGTGAGAACAGCGTGAATAATGATCCTGTATATCCAGGTAATATACTCGGTTGGGTATATGCAGATTCAACAAAGCTGGCATTATTGGGTGTAAAAGTATGGGCAGACGGGATTCCAGACACACTCTATACGAATGATTCGGGAAAATTTCATTATGAAAAAATTAATATGCCAAGAGGTGAATTCAATTATTATCTGATATTTCAGAAAGCAGGTTATGCGGATAAATCATATTCTGTATTCTGCAAATCAGATGTAGAATCAAGGATTGACAGTGTTTTTATGATTAAATTGCATAAATAAGATTTATTTTCAATTTGAGTATTATCTTTTTTAAAAA
>CAINWR010000025.1 GCA_903854535.1 Candidatus Staskawiczbacteria bacterium
TCGTAGATATATTACAAACCCATGTCCTACAATTGTAAGACTTATTAAAAATAAATATCCGCAATTATTGGAATATTTAGCACCTATTGATTCACCCATGTCTGCTACTGCTAAAATTGTAGATAAAGAATGGCCCGGGCACAAAAAGGTTTTTATCGGGCCATGCTTGATGAAAAAATTTGAGGCCAATGAAGATAGGCCGGAGTTGGATATTTTGGCAATTACATTTCGTGACCTGCAAAGTGTTTTTGATTTTAAGAAAATAAAACCTAGAAAAGTTTTTAAGAATAAATTGTTCGCTAAATCAAAATACGAATTTGACATTATTGGAGGACAAACTAGGCTTTACCCAATTTCGGGCGGGCTGGCACAATCTTCAGGGGTTACAAAAATACTGACAGACGCAGAATATGATGTAATTTCAGGTCCCAACAATGCTAATAAAGCATTAAGCGAATTTTTGGCTAAAAAAGATTTAAAACTTTTAGACATTTTAAATTGCGATGGGGGATGCATTTGCGGGCCCGGCATGAACAGCAAAGCATCTTTAGATGAACGCCGAAAAAGAGTCATAGATTTTTATGAGAAAAAATAACGTATAACTATTGACAAGGGCGTATTTTGGAGTAAAATGAAAATATAACTATTATATATACAACAGATACATTATGAAAACTATATTAAACGTAAAAGTTGATAGCGAAGAAAAGGAAAAAGCCAAACAAATTGCTATGGAAATGGGCGTTCCTCTTTCTACAATTATAAACGCACAATTGCGTGAGTTTATTCGTACCCGTGAATTTTCAGTAAAACTAGAACCTACTCTGAAGCCAGCGGTTGAAAAAGAAATCTTACGAAGAATTGAAGAATATCACAAAAATCCTAAGTCTGCTTATAGTTTTAAATCTGCATCTGAAGCTATTAAATTTCTTCGTGGAAAATAGATATGATAATTGAGCTATGTAAAAATTTTAAAAAAGATTTATATAAACTACCCGAAAAACAGCGAGAGCATTTTTACGATCGATTAAGCATTTTTTCTGAAAATCAGTTTGATCCAATTTTGAATAACCATCAATTGCACGGAAAACTAAAGGGCAAAAGAAGTATAAATATAACCGGAGATATAAGAGCAGTTTATGAACAAGCTGATAAAAATGGAGTTTTGTTTGTAATGATTGCTAGTCATAGTGAGTTGTATTAAGATAAAAAGTAAATTTGTATATAAACTATTCCACGATTCTCACAGAATGGTGGAATAGCAGTGTGTATATGTGTAGTGTTCCTATGTACTAGTACGTGGGTACGGTGTAGCTATTCTACTTTAAAGTGGAGTAGCAAATGATAGTTATTTTAATTTTATAAATTTATGTCAGAACAAAAAAGCGAAGGTCAAAGTTACGATTCAGATAATTTTTTTGAGGATGCGACGCATGATGAGAAGGGAGAGGTGCTAAAAGAATGGTATCAAGAAGTTTTATTAAGTCTTAGAACTGATGGATTTGAGCCAACTCCTGCAGAAGCTGTTTTTTTGCGACAAGTAATTAGAGATTGTTTTGAAGAAAATAATAAAATTATAAATGCATATAAGAAAAATAAAAAAGAGAGTATGGATGCCCTACAGACATTCTATGAAATTTTTGAGAGATTTTTTATTCAGTATTATGGAGTGAGTCCACATAATTTTTTGGAAATAATTAGGAGAGAAGATAAAAAAAACGCAGAAAAAGATCTTTATAAATACATACAAGAAAAGCTTCGTAAAGATAAAGAATTGATATAATTGATTAGTGAAACAAGCCCTTGACTTGGGGTGAAAATTTTGCTATATTTATTATACGTTAGCTGGGGTATTGACATAGGATTATTTTCGAGTAGAATGTATAGTATACAAAGAATTTTAAATTATTAAATTTTAAATTTGCAAAAACAATATTTTTTAAAACTTAGGGTTTTATAAAAATATCCGCGAAAGTATTTTTGTAAATATTTTCGTGGGTATTTTTTTGAAAGTATTTTGACAATTAAATAGCAATAAAAAATAATTAGTTTTTTAAAGTTGTTTCGAATAAAGCTTGCGAGGTGCTTTCTAAACCTCGCGTAACATAGTTCAACTTGAAAAAGTTCAAACTATTAATTTGAGAGTTTGATTCTAGCTCAGGGTGAACGCTGGAAATGTGGATACCGGCATGCAAGTCAAGGGGGCTAGCAATAGCAACCGGCGAACGGCTTAGTAACACGTAGGTACATACCTTAAAGTGGGGCATAGCTCGTCGAAAGACGGGGTAATTTCCCATAGTTCCCGCAAGGGTAAAGATGCAAATCGCTTTAAGAATGGCCTGCGGTCTATCAGCTAGTTGGTGAGGTACAGGCTCACCAAGGCTATGACGGATAGGGGGCGTGAGAGCGCGACCCCCAAGAATGGCACTGCGATACGGGCCATACTCCTACGGGAGGCTGCAGTCGAGAATCTTCCGCAATGGGCGAAAGCCTGACGGAGCGACATTTCGTGAATGATGAAGCCCTTCGGGGTGTAAAGTTCTTTTATGGGGGAAAAACGCAAGTGATTGTACCTCATGAATAAGAGGATCCTAATTCTGTGCCAGCAGGAGCGGTAAGACAGAATCCTCGAGCGTTACCCGGATTTATTGGGCGTAAAGGGTTCGTAGGTGGTAGAGTAAGTTGAAAGTTAAAACTCATCGGCTCAACCTTTGAGGTGCTTTCAATACTGCTATACTAAGAGGGCGTTAGGGGCAAACGGAACCGACGGAGTAGGGGTGAAATCCGTTGATATCGTCGGGAACACCAAAAGCGAAGGCAGTTTGCTAGGACGACCCTGACACTGAGGAACGAAAGCGTGGGGATCAAAAAGGATTAGATAAATCCTGTTCTGCTTTTAAGAAAAGCAGGCGAAGGTGTCTCACGAGTTTTGTAATTTATTTGCAAGACAGTGCAAAAATTTGGCTATATGCTGGAAACTCTGCGAATGTCAAAGTACCGAAAGGTGAAAATCTTTGACCGATGCCCGCCAATCGGCGGACAGGCAGACAATCAGCAGGAAACTTTAGTACATTGAGTAAAGGGAAAATGAGAACAAGGTGACTGAATCTTTGTAGTTGGGAACGTACCCAATCGTAATCCTGATGAAAGGATTCTGGTCGGATTGTCCGACTATAAAAAGATATCCTTGTAGACCCTCGTTTTCTCTGACCGCGCGAAAGCCCACCGGCACCGCGCGGTCCCCTTTACTCAATGTATTAAAGGATCCTCAGAGACTACATGCCAAATCCGACAAAAATAAATATTTTGACGGAAAGATATAGTCCGACCTCTATGGCGACATAGAGAGGCAAACAGAAATGTTTGTCCGCGCAAAATTTTTTGCGAAGTAACAAATGTAACCCTTGTAGTCCACGCTGTAAACGATGAATACTGGCTATATGAAGTGTCGACCCTTCATGTGGCGAAGCTAACGCGTTAAGTATTCCGCCTGGGAAGTACGGTGGCAACACTAAAACTCAAAGAAATAGACGGGGACTCACACAAGCGGTGGATCATGTGGCTTAATTCGACAACAAACGGAGAACCTTACCAGGTCTAGAAATCCAGACGAAAGCCCTAAGAAACTAGGGCCCGCCACAAGCCGGCTGGACAGGTGCTGCATGGTTGTCGTCAGTTCGTGTCTTGAGACGTACCGTTAATTCGGGTAACGAACGCAACCCTTGCCCTGTGTTTTAAATGTCACAGGGGACTGCCCGAGATAATTGGGAGGAAGGCGAGGATGACGCCAAATCAGCATGGCCCTTTGATGACCTGGGCCGCACACATGATACAATGGCCGGTACAATGGGTAAAGCCGCAAGGCGGAAATTAATCCCAATAAAGCCGGTCTCAGTTCGGATTGAGGTCTGAAACCCGACCTCATGAAGCTGGAATCGCTAGTAATCGCCAATCAGCTACGTGGCGATGAATACGTTCCTGAGTCTTGTACTCACCGCCCGTCAAGCCAAGCGAGCTGGGAATACCCGAAGCGCCAGCAATGGTGTTAAGGTAGATTCAGTGAGAGGGGCTAAGTCGTAACAAGGCACGGGTAGCGGAAGCTGCTCGTGGATCATATTTTATAAAATTTTAGGTACGTAACCTAAAATTTAAGTAGTCGACATAGATTGAAAATTTAAATTTAGTTTTTAATCTAATAATGTTAATCGGGTCATTAAAATCCGGTTATTCGAAACAGCTTTAAGAAACTATAAGGGAACGAAGTTAACACTTACCTGACACTAAAAATTTGTCAAAATTTTTAGGCATCAGGCAGAAAGAGACGCACTATTGCGTTTTTTTGTTATAAATAATAATATATATTTATGGTACAATATTTTACCCGTGAAGGTTTGGAAAAATTAAAAGAGGAATTAAAACAGCTTAAAACTGTTGAGAATAAGAAAATTGTAAAGCTTATTGCAGAAGCTGCTGCTTTTGGTGATCTTAAAGAAAATGCAGCTTATCATGATGCGAGAGATAAAATGGCTTTTCTGCGTATGAGGGTTGCAGAATTAGAGTCAGCAATTAATGAGGCTGTTGTGAAAGAAAAATCCAATATAGATACAGTACAAGTTGGTTCTAAAGTAAAAGTTTTGTTTGGCCCTTCGGCAAGCTCAGGGCAAGCAAGCGAGGAGGTTTATGAAATTGTAGCTCCTGGAGAAGCAGATATTTTAAAAAATAAATTATCTTATCAATCACCATTGGGAGTATATTTAATGGGATTGAATGCAGGCAAGGAATTTGATTTTAGGGGCACGAAAATAAAAGTTTTGGAAATAAAATAATTAATTTCTGTGTTGACTTTTAGTGTTTTCTGTAATATAAATGGATATATTAGTCGTTTTTCGATGTAAGTGTCGTCCCGCTTTGCGGGACTCTCTTAAGGGCCCGTAGTATAGCGGTAATACATCTCGTTTGCAACGAGAAGTTGCGAGTTCGACTCTCGCCGGGTCCACATTTTTTAGCCACATATTTTGTGGTTTTTGTTTTGCTCTTTTATTTTAATTTAAAATATGCCAAAATAATATAAGTAATATAATTAAAATTTCAATTATATGCAAAAACACTTCGATAAAACTCAGCGCAGGCAAAAAATGTATTTTATAGTTATTTTTATGGTTTTGAGTTTATTAGCTTTTCAAGTACCAATTTCTCAAATAATTGGATCAACAAAATATTTCACATTATTTGAATTATTTGCTCCTATTGGGGGAATGTTTCTAGGGCCATTGTTTGGAGGTATTTCAGCTTTTATTGTGCGACTGATGAATTTGATTTTACAAAAACAAAATTTGAATTGGTTTGTTGTTCTTCAATTTCTGCCAGCAGTTTTGGGAGCAGTATATTTTGGATTAAAATCTAAAAAGTCAGCAATTGTTTTTCCTATTTGTTTTATTTTATTTATTTTAAATCCAATTGGTAGACAAGCTTGGCTTTATTCTACAATTTGGATTATTCCGTTTATAGGTACATTTTATAAGAAAAATTTATTTTTAAACTCTTTGGGTTCTACTTTTACAGCTCACGCAGTAGGATCTGTAATTTATTTATATGCTTTTGGTTTAACTCCTGCGATATGGCTTGCTTTAATTCCTGTAGTATTTTTGGAAAGAGGATTTTTTGCAGTAGGCATTTTTGCTAGTTATTTGGTAATGAATACAGTTTTAAGTAAAATATCTATGTTAGAAAAATTTGCCAATAAAGATTATTTAATAAATCCAAAATTTATTTTTAATGCAAAAAGCTAAGCAAGAAATTTTAAATAGTTTAAAAAACACTTATTGCAGAATAAAACCATCTTTAATTAATGGGGTGGGGGTTTTTGCTATAAGAGATATTCCAAAAGGCAAGAATCCGTTCAATATAGCTAAAGCAAATGAGTGGCAAAAATTTAATGTTTCTGAATTAAAAGTTTTAGATAAAGAAGTTTTTAAAATGGTAGAGTCATTTTTTACAATTCAAAAAGATAATACAGTATATATTCCCAAAGGTGGTTTAAATGAAATGAATATTTCTTATTTTATGAATGATTCTGCAAATCCAAATGTGAAAATAATAAAAGATGAAGTAAATTTTATAACCTTAAGAAAAATAAAAAAAGGCGAGGAGCTTACAGTTTCATATGAAACATATTTAGAGAATTAAAAAGCAATAAATTACTTAATCTATGGTTAAATCAATTGAAAATCATATTCGTAGAATAGAGCAAGAGAATAGCAACGAGTTAGAGGTTACGAATTTATTTCCGGAAATATATGCTAATGCGCCATTAGATGAAACTTCTTTAGTTTATTCTGTGCCAGTAAAAGGTGAATGGTATAATGGTAATTTGCAAAGAATGATGCATGCAATGCTCTCCCAGCATGTTACCAATAAGCCATTTGAAGTAGAAATAATTGCAAATATTGGGTATGGTATTCATAACTTACTTGATAAAGATATGGGTAATGGTTCTTTTAGTATTAAGTCAGAAATCTCTGAAGATACTAAAGATTATGTAAAAGATTGTTTTGAAAGATTAAAAGAAGCAAGAGAAATGACAAAGTTTGTAAAGAAAATTATTGAAATTCAAAAATTAGCTAGGATTATTGCTTCTGAAAAAACAAACATCGAAGCAGAGCAAAATTTATTTGAAATTGTTAATTCTATAGATGATCCATTATTAAAAGATCTTGCAGATCTTGCTGTAAAAAAGGCTGATAGTATAAGTATTGCCTTGATTGATGCTACAAAAACTGATTTTTACAATTCAGTCTATAAATCTGCAAATATTTCTGCATTTAGAACTATTGGCGCAGATGTAGCTTCAGAGAGATTTAAAAATAAAGATACAGTTATAGGTTTTTTTGATGCTGATTCTGTTATGGAAACAAATAATTCTGTAGAGAATATTCAAAATATTTTTGATTCTAATCCTGATTTACATTATGTTTTTACAGGAATGGCCTATCTTCCACCTGGGTATTCGAAAAGATTTGTTAGTGGTTCACCAAAGGAGGTTTTTTCTAGGACATCGCTTTATAATCATACTAACATGCATGGGTCACCACAAATATATTTTAAGTTAAGTGATTATGAAACTTTAAAAGAAATAGCTGGTTGGCAATCATCTGGTTTTAGTGGGCATGAAGATTTTGATACTGCTAGAAGACTTATTTATCATTTTGGAGATTTGCAAAAAGGTTTATTAACAGAAGGTTGTTTATATGCACCAACATCTCTTACTTCAGACAGAATTGATGGCAATATGGATTCTAGAGTAAGAAATTGTGAATATCAAAAATGTGTTGATGATATAACTCCTGATTTGGGAAAATTATTTTATATGAAAGATATGATTGATGGGTTTATTGCCTCTCAAAATGATGATGAAAGAAAAAAAATACTTAAGGAACTTAAAGACAGTAGAAAATATTATTTAAAAATGCAAAAAATACAACAAAGAATGAATAAGCTTGTGTTAAAATCACTTTTATTGGCTGATGAAAAAGGTTTTATATTTATAAAAGGAGATAGTATTGATTTTGATGAAAAAGAATTATTAAAAATGAAAGGAGGTAAAGCTTTACTTTATTACGCAAGGGCAAATAAAAATTTAATTTCAGATGTCCTTTCTTCTGTAGAAGATAAAAAAGCAATTAAATATTATCTTGGAATAGGATCTGATGAGCCAGATTTTGAATCCACGCCTTTTAGAAAAGTTATTAGAGAATATGTTGGAGAGGTAGAAGGTCTTGATGATTTGATTAATAGCAAACAAATGTCTGCAGTGAGAGGCGATGAATCAAGTGGTGATAATAATTGGACAGTGCAAGATAATCGCGATTTAGGCTCTGATATTTCTTTTTTACACTCTTTTACAGCTGAGACTTTGGCTCTAGCTGATATTTATAGAACTTATTTTGAAACTTCTCACTTTGAAGATTCTTTTCTATCAGAAGACTATGATTGGCCGAGAAACCGTGCGAATAAAGAATATATGTATAATTTTGGAGATCAAAAAGCGAGAAGAAGAATGGTTGCATCTCAGCTTGACGCAATAAGCCCTGATGTTAAGAGAGGTGGTTATTTTAATTTTAAGATGATTCCTATGTATAATCTTTTTAAGAAATTATTAAAAGCTGGCTGTAAAAAATAAAAAGTTTTCCACAGGTAAATTTTTTTATTATTTGTATTGTGTGCTATAATAATTAAATAAAGGTCGCTAATTTAAAATATTATATAATATTATGGAAGAAAATAAACAAAAATATCTTTCTTTGCTTTCAGAGATTATTGCAAAACAATCAATTATTTTAGGTCCTGGCATGGCAATAATGAAAGCACGCGGTGTTCAGGGGCTTGTTGTTGATGATTCTGGTAAAGTTACTGATGTAGATGGCAATCCTGCAGAGATGGTGCAAAAATTAGTTGATCAATATGTTGAATTATCTGGTCAAATAGTTAAAAGTGCTTTGAGCTCTATATTTGTAAAATATCCGGAGTTAAAAAAAGTTGATTAAATTTTTAATAAAGTTTATATTATTATGGATTATTTATTTATGATTAGTATTTTAATTTTAGCTATTGGCTGGCCAATTTTGATTATGGGCAGTATTTATGTTTTTATACAAGGCAGAAGAGTTTATAATTTAGTTAAGGGCTCATTGATTGGGAACTTAACTAAAACATTAGTTTTAACTGTTTTGGTTGAAATGTACAGCTTGGGAATAGTTTGCACTGCATTTATGTTTTGTGATCAAAGAAGTGTATATTTAATTTTCCCAGTTTTTTTGATTTGGTTTATTGTATTTTTAAAATCATTAAAAGTACTGAGACAAGCTAAAATCGAAGCTGAAAAAATTGCTGGTAAGTAATATTTTAATTAATGACATTATATAGTTTAATTGTAACTATAATAAATATTGCAATAATTATAATTGCTATTTTTGGGTATATAAAATCAAAAAGATTGAGAGATGATTTGATCAAAAGAGAAGAAGATACAAAAAGAAAAATGTATGAAATTTCTATACTTAAAGAGCTGGGAGATAGAATGGGATATTCTTTAAATATTCAAAATATCATTGATATTATTACCGGATCTTTAAATCAATTTATAAAATATAGTGCAGTTTCTTATATGTTTTTGGAGCCAGAAAAAATAATATTCAAGGTTCATTTAGAGAAATCTGTCTCAAGAAAATTTGTTGATGATATTAAAAGTAGAATGTCTGGTTCATTGTCAGCACTTTTGGGCAAAGATTTTAAAGATTTTAGAATCGAAGAATTGTTATCTGGAGTTATTTTTAATGATGGGTCTGATGGCACAGTGCGATCATTTTTTAATATTCCTTTGGCTATTGCTGGAAATGTGGTTGGGGTTTTAACTATTGCAGATACAGGTGAAGGTCTTTATAAAGAAGAAGAAATGACAATTCTTTATAAAATAACTCAGCAGGCTTCAAGTGCAGTTTCAAGGCTTCAAGAAGTTGTTAAGACAGAGCAAGGTAAATTAAATTCAATGGTGTTTAGTATGACAGAAGGTGTTATTATGACAGATTTAGATTATAGAATTTTGGTAGTAAATCCAGCAGCTAAAAAAGCTATTGGTCTTGAGAATAAGAGTGAATTAAATATATTTGATTTCATTGATAAGTTAAATGGTAAAATTGATTTTAGGGGCAGAATAGAGGAAAGTATAAAGTTTGATAAGGTTTATATTTCAGATGATTTTGATCTGAATGGAAGATTTTTTAAAGTAATGATTTCTCCTGTTAAAAATAAAATAGAAAACAATAAAGAAGTTGTCTTGGGTTGTGTGGTTATTTTTAATGATATAACTCATGCAAAAGAGCTTGAGAAAATGAGGCAAGATTTTACTTCTATGATTGTCCATGAATTGCGTTCTCCCTTAGATACAACAAAGAAAATATTAGAAGAAATAAGATTAGGTGAAATTAAAAAACAAAAACAAGCTCAATTTTTACAATTAATGTATAAAAATTCATCTGATATGCTTGAATTGATAAACAATCTTTTAGATGTTGCAAAAATAGAAGCAGGAAAATTTGTTATCTCAAAACAACCTTCAGATATTAAAGATTTAATTAAGAATAGAGTTGATTTTTTTGAAACAACTGCAAAAGATGCTAAATTAAAAATTTCTTATAAATTTTATGGTGATATTCCAGAGAAAATTGTTTTTGATCAAAAAACAATTGCACAAGTTTTAAATAATTTTATATCAAATGCTATTAAATTTAGTAAAGAAAATGGTAAAATTTTGGTAAATGTATTATTATGTAAAGATAATGAAGATATATCAAAAAAAGCAGAAGAATTTAAAATAAACTGGTTTTTGAAGGATTTGGTAATTAATCATCCTAGTAAAAATGATTATTTATTAATTTCTATAACAGATTTTGGCTTAGGAATAGCTTATGAAGAAATTAATAATTTATTTATTAAATTTTCTCAAGTAGAAAATGTTTTTACCAAAAAACCAGGTACAGGGCTTGGGCTAGCTGTAGCTAAAAATATTGTTGAGTCGCATGGGGGTAGGGTAGGGGTTGGTTCTATTGAAGGGCAAGGCAGTACTTTTTATTTTACTATTCCTATAAATAATAATTAATATTAATCATAAATATTATGAACAAAATAAATAAGAAAATTTTAATAATTGATGATGACGA
>CAINWR010000026.1 GCA_903854535.1 Candidatus Staskawiczbacteria bacterium
AAATATGAACAAAATAAATAAAAAAATTTTAATAATTGATGATGACGAAGGTTTTAGAATGATTCTTGAAGAAAAATTTCTAAAAGAAAAATTTATTGTATTTACTGCAGGAAATGGTGAAGATGGATTATCTCTAGCAGATAAAGAAAAACCAGACTTAATTTTAGTTGATGTTATGATGCCAAAAATGAATGGTATTGATATGGCAAAAATAATCAGAGGTTATGGCAATAATGTGATAATTATGTTTCTAACAAATTTATCAGATATGAATCATATAAGTAGTGCAATGCAATCAAGTCCATCTGATTATATTGTAAAAGCAGATACAAAAATATCAGAAATTATTGATAGAGTAAAAAAAAGATTAGAAATAGAGTAGATATTGACATATATGATATTTTAATATATAATATAGGATTGTTTTTTAGTCACACAGTTTGAAAGGGAAAGAAAGATGAAAAGAAAGACGACAAGAGAATTGTTTTTTGAAAACCTTGAGGATCGTTTGTATTTTTGTGTGCCAGCTGACGTGCTGGCAATCATTGGCATTATTAATAACAATGAGGGCGCGGGAGCTGTTGTTGCCAATAACGACCAGCTTAAAGAACTAGATGTTAATGGTGATGGTATGATTGCCCCCATTGACGCATTGGCTGTGATCAATGAGATCAATAGAGCGGATTTGGTAGACGAACGGCCGGGGGTGTCCCACCCTAGCCCAAAAGGCGTGAGTAGTATATACTTTTCTCTTTGCGGTAGCAATATGGACTTGATATTGCTTGCTACCCGTGCAGTAGATTCTACTGCAGTGGCTGTGAAGATTGGAGACGAGGTCTTTGAGCCCGTTGTCATTGGCACTTTTGGCCAATATGAACGCTGGGAATTTGAAGTCTATGGCCAAGGCTTAGAATGGCTGAGGATCATTGGAGATTTCCCAGATGATGATCTTTTAACGCTCATTAAAGGCTGAAATTTAGTGGATACACCACCGCAAGAAGGATCTTGCGGTTTTTTATTTTAATAATACTTGAAAATAAGCTTTAAAAATAGTATTGTAAACTTAATAATTAATAAATTTTATATGAGTTTATCTATAGGGATTGTGGGGTTGCCAAATGTGGGCAAATCTACATTATTTAAAACCCTTACCAAGAAACAAGAAGTACTGATTGCCAATTATCCTTTTGCTACAATTGATCCAAATGTTGGGGTGGTTTTGGTTCCTGATGCAAGAGTAGATAAATTAGCTGAACTTAGTAAATCTCAAAAGAAGATTTATGCTGTTGTGGATTTTGTAGATATTGCAGGTCTTGTAAAAGGAGCTAGTGAAGGTGAAGGATTAGGAAACAAATTTTTAGCAAATATAAGAGAGACAGATGCAATAATTTACGTATTAAGAGCTTTTAAAAATTCTGATATAATAAATACACAGCAAGATATAAACCCATTAAGAGATAAAGAAATTTTAGATGTAGAGCTTATTTTAAAAGATTTAGAAACAGTAAATAAAAGATTAGAAAATTTAGATGGTGATGTTAGGGCAGGTAAAAAGGAAGCTATTAAAGAAGTTTCTGTTTTGAAGAAAGCAAAAGATTGTTTAGCGCAGGAAAAGTTATTGTGCGACATTGATTTTATTGAAGAAGAAAAATTAATTTTAAAGAATTATCAACTTTTAACTTATAAAAAAAGACTTTATCTATTAAATGGCAAAGAAGAAGAGATAGATAAAAATATTTTAGAAATTTTTAATAAAAATAATTGGAATTATATAATAATTGATATACAAAATGAATTTGAAGCAGAGGGTCTCACGATTCAAGAGAGAAGGGAATTTGGTTTAGCAGAATTATCAGAAACTGATATTTTAGTTAAAAAAGCCTATGAGATTTTAGATTTAATAACTTTTTTGACAACCGGAGAAGATGAAACAAGAGCCTGGACTATAAAAAATGGTGACACAGCTCCTGTAGCTGGGGCTGTAATTCATACAGATTTTTTGAATAAATTTGTAAAAGCAGAAGTTGTTTTTTGGAAAGATTTAATAGAAAATGGGGGGTATGTCAAAGCTAGAGAAAAAGGTTTAATTCGCACAGAAGGAAAAGAATATGTAGTGCGAGATGGCGATGTAATAGAATTCAAACATGGGTGATTTTGTTTGACAAAATAATGTAATTTTGTTATCCTCTTGTTGAGGATGTTTTTTTGTTCTGCCTAAGGAGCTTGATATGAGAAATGATAGGTTTGTAGAGATTTTGACTATTTTACTTCAGTATGAAATTTTCAGGGGGCTGTCTGTTGTAGACATAGGAAAAATTCACGACATTTTGGTGCGTGATTCGAATTGGGTAAAGATTGCCCAAGATTTTGAGAACAGTCGTCCTCCTATAAATATTACAGCATCAGAGCTGTCGAGTTGGGCAGATGAAGCTGTTCGGCGATGTGGGCAAGAGCCTAGGGTTATTGCTTAGTTGCTCTTGATGATCTTGTTGGTTGTTGGTGCTGGCTGTTGTATGCAGTCAGCTTTTTTTATTGTATTTAAAAAAGCCGGCTTCATGCGAGTCGGCTATGGGTTGTACGTAAATATTCACCTGGCCACAGCTTGTTGGTACATAGAAACCAAGCTAGGTCCTGAGCGTGATTCTTTTTGATCAGCGATTTCTTTTTCAATTTTTCGCCAATCTTTTAGATCCGCCCATTCTTCAACATCGCCTCGGCTATTGCACCTGCAGACAATGAAGTTTATTTCTTGTGGATTTACACTTTTCTTTTTGTGTGTTAATCGAGGTTGGCTATTAAAAGCTTCAACCTCAACGCACTTGCTTAGCCGAAAAATCCGGCGATCATTTCCTTTGAAAACCACAAATCCAATGTGGCTTTCGCAGAAAAATTCCACTCTTCCAATTTTGAGCATTTTCTATTCTCCTTCGGAATTTTTTGTGATATTTAAATATAACAATATTTTATAATATTGTCAATGTTGTATAAATATGATTATGTATTTACGTATTTATCATTTTATGGTATTCTAAATTTGATTAAAGTTCCTTTCTCTAGGAGGTTTTATGAACACTAGCGTTTTGTGTTTATTGAGTGCTACCGGAGTTGCGGTTTTGGGATTTGCCCTCCAAATCATTGGGGTGCACTTTTATGATTTTAGGGCTAATTGTTTTCGGGTAAGGTGGTGGAGACGCCACTCGGGCGTCGGCGATTACTATACGAAGTAGTTGCCGTCATCTCATAATAAACTTTGCCACAATTTGCTGGCAAAGTTGGTAGGCTGATGTCTTTGACATCGGCTTTTGATTTGATAT
>CAINWR010000027.1 GCA_903854535.1 Candidatus Staskawiczbacteria bacterium
AAGAACTGCAAGCCGAGCAAATGATAAAAATTCCTTTAGAATTAGTTGACCCTCAAAGAAATGAAAACTGGAAGGAAATAATTGATAAAGTTGTAGCAAAAAGAGAGGAGCTAGAAAAAATTGCAATAAAATTGAAAAATAATAAAGGAGTTTATATAAGACCTATTGCTTTATTGCAGGCAGAAAGAGCAGGAAAAGATCAAGAACAAAATATAAATTTTGTGCATACAGAACACATTAAAAAATATTTACTTGAAAAACAAATTCCATTATCGCAAATTGCAATAAAAACCGCAGAAAAAAATGAAATAAAAGAAGAAAATTTGTTATCAGAACAAAGTGAAATCCGCTATATTCTAACCAAAGAAGCATTAAAAGAGGGCTGGGATTGCTCTTTTGCTTATGTTTTGGGAGTTATGCCAAATGCAAGAACAGAGTCATCTATGGTACAGTTAGTTGGTAGAATTTTAAGGCAACCATATGGAAAATATACAGAAGTTGAGGCGTTAAATAAAAGCTATGTTTATTATTCTTATCATCGAGAGGGCAGTAGCGAGCAAGTTTTAAAAAATATTTGGAAGGGCTTTGAAGAAGAAGGTTTGGAGGATTTATCAAAATTTGTTTCTAGTGATTCTGGTCCTAGTGGGTCAAAAGCTAAAATTGTTAAAATTAAAGAAAATATTCGCAAAAAATATCAGAATTCTTTATATTTGCCTACTTGGGTAATTACAAAAGAAAAACGAAAATTTTATTATGATACAGATATTAAAAAAAATATAAATTGGGATAATATAGATAAAAAAGTTTTTGAATATCTGCAAGATAATATTTTAAACAATTTAAGTGAAATACAAAGTGATATTGGCTATCTTATAGATTTAGATAAAAAATCAGAAAAAATTGTTTTAGAGGAAACATATAAGAAAGAATATTTTGATGTTTTGTATTTAGCTAAAAGAATTTTTGAGGTTGTAGAAAATGGATTTATTTCTTATGATTTATCTTTGAAAATTATTAAAAATTTAGAAAAATTAAAAAATACAAATTTATTAAAAAATAGATTTGGCTTTATTGCTTCGCAAGTTGTAGTATTTTTAGAAACAGAGAAAAAAGAGCAAGAAAGAAAAGTTTTTGAGAAAATGCTTAATGGAAATATATTGAATTTGATTGTTTCAAATAATGCTTTGGGGTATAAATTACCAGAAAAAATGGAAATTTATCCTGAAGGAAGAAATTACGAAAAAAATTTGTTTGAAGAGTCCAGCTCCGTATCTATGAATACATTGGAAAAAAGTGTTGCTCAACTAATTGATGAAAAAGAATCTGTCTTGTGGTGGGTGCGAAATTTTGCTAGAAGTAGGGGTTGGTATTTTGTAAAAGGTTGGCGAAAAAATAAAATTTATCCTGATTTTATTATTGCTCAAAAAGACAAAAATGAAAATTTAAAATTGGTTTATATTTTTGAATCAAAAGGAGAACATTTAATTGGTAATGAAGATACAAATTATAAGAAAGCTATTTTTAATTTTATAAATTCGCAAAATAAAAATATAGAAGAAATTGATAATCTGAAGTTTAAAATAAATAAAAATTTTGATTTTGAATTTATTGAAGGGGAAAAAGAAGAACTGGAAATAAACAAATTATTAAACTAATTTCAATGGCTCAATGGGTTTTGTTGTTGGACTGATGGGATTTTGTGTTATAACAATTCGCTCAAGCCCGTGTGAGCGAATTGCGTAAAAGTTTTGCACAACTTGGGTTGTGTTTTTTGTTTTGTAAAAATGTTAAAATAAACTAATTTATTATTAAAATTAAAATTTAAAAATTTTATGATTACAAAATTGCAAAAAGGTTTATTATGGTTATTTGGAGCAATGTTTTTAGTGCCCGAAATTTTATGGAGTCCAGTTTTGAATTTCTCTTATTCTATTTGGGAAGGGAAAAATATCCCAACAATTTTGAGACCAAATTTTCTAATAAGTTCGGATTACAGGAAATTGGCGATTGGGGTTGTTTTAATTCAGTGCTTGGGTTTAGTTATGAGTTTAATTTTTATTCTTAAGTCTGATTATAAAATTATTTTAAAAACATTTTTATTAATTGTCGTATCTTTGTTGCTGATGTTATCAATATTAGTTTTTATTTTTTTGTTAGCCACAATTAACATGGGTTTTTAAAATTATTATTAACAAAAAATCTTATGAAAAATAAAATCACAAATAAATTACTATCATTATTAATTTTGGTAACATTGTTAATTCCTCTGTTTTCGAATGCTTGGATTATTGTTCCCTCTGTAAACCTAACTATAGTTGTTAATACAGAAGGGCAAGAAAATAATTTTAACTTCAAAATTCAAAGTGAAGCTTACAACTGTGAATATGACCCAACAACAGGTGGAGAAATTTGTTCATATTCTTGGCAAGACATAGATAATTTTTCTTTGCAAACAATAAATTTTACAGCAGAAAAGAATTTCCCAGAATTTGGTGCTTATGGACCATATAAAATTACTCAAGAAATACAAGCAGGTTTTAGGATTGATAGTATAAGTTGTATTAGTGAAGATCCAGAAAACCTTTTTGCATATCAGCCAGATGGAATAATTTTTACTCCAAAAGCTTGGACAAGCATAATTTGTAGTTTTAATAATAAAAAAGTTACAGATAAAACTCCTGTTTTGATTGTTCCTGGGATTACTGGGACGGAAATGAAAAAAGATAGCGAGTTGTTGTGGGCAGATATTACAAGAATGTTAAATCCGTTACAATCAGACAGTTTTTTAGATCCATTAGCGTTTAATGATGATTTAAGTCCTTCAGATGTCGGAGTTTTTACAGGTGATGTTTTAAGAAATCCAAATGGACTTTTCGATTATACTCAATCTCTTATTAGCGAATTTATTAATCAAGGATATATTGAGAACGAGACTCTTTTTACATTTCCTTATGATTGGCGATATGGGGTGAGTGGTGTGAATGGAGATGGCTCGCCCAATGGCGAAGCGGGCAAAACTAATTCTGATTTGCTAAAAGAAAAAATAATACAGATTCTACAGCAAACAGGGGCAAGCAAGGTTGATGTAATAGCTCACAGTATGGGTGGATTAATTGTTAAAAAATATGTGATAGACAATACAGACCCAGCAAACCACAAAATCAATAAAGCAGTATTTGTGGGGGTACCGAATACAGGTTCGGTAAAAGCTGTAAAAGGTTTGATATTGGGTGATAATATGGGAGTATATTTTGGCCCACTTGGATTAAATGATAATGAAATGAGAAAAATATCTGCCAATATGCCCGGGGTTTATGACCTTTTGCCTTCACAGAAATATTATGACACTAAGGGCAGTTTTATTAAAACCATAGACTACAAAAACCCAATTAATTTGTTTGACGATGAAGTAAAAGATTTAAATTATCAGGAGTTTGAAAATTATTTAGTGCAAGATAAAAATTTAAATGGTCAGGCATTTAATAATTCTGAAAATCTGCACACACAGAGTTATGATGATTTTGATTTAAGAACAGCGGGAATAGATTTGTATAGAATAACAGGATGCAAGGCAGGAACTATGAATAAAATTACAGAAAGAAAAGAAGGAATTATGAGCCTTTGGGAAGGCATGGAATTTGGCAAGGGAGACGGTACGGTTATTTTGGAAAGTTCTACAAATTTACCCATAGATCAAGATAAGAAATATTTTGCCCTTGTTTCTGATCACGGAAAAATGCTAAGTCAAAATGGTATTCGCCAACAGATTGCAAACATAATATCGGGTAGTAATTTGGCAGTTAGCTCAAGTATAATTACGCAAGATGTAAACCAGTGCCAGCTTAATGGCAAGGCAATAGAAGTTTTTAGCCCTGTAGATATTTTTGTTACAGATCAAAATGGAAACAAACTTGGTTTGGCAGAAGATAAAAGCACAATCAACGAAATTCCAAACGCCAGTTTTGAGATAATGGGCGAACATAAGTTTGTATACTTACCAACAGATAATAACCAAACATATACAATAAATATGCAAGGCACAGGCACAGGAACATACACAATAAATGTAAAAGACATTCAAAATACAGAAACTACAAAAATAGAAAGCTTTATTAATTTACCAGTTACTGCAAGTTTGATTGGCACAGTCAATTTGGCTGAGGCAAGGTCTCAGACAACTTTAACTGTAAAAGAAACTCCAAGTTCTGAAGTAATTACAATTTATCCAACTCCAGAGGATACTATTGCTCCAGAGGTGGTAATTGAGTTTGATCCAGTTAAAAAAGATTTAAAGTTTTCTGGTAAAGATAATTTGAGTCTACCTTCAGAAATAACAATTACAGATAAAGATGATATAATCACGCTTACCGACGAAGCAGGTAACACAACTGAAATTAAGCTTAAAGACAAAAACAGAAAAATAACAATGAAAGCCGAAATCAAGTCCATAAAGTATAATGGAAAGCTTGCAGATACAAGCAAAAACAAAATGGCATTCTTGTGGCTATATGACAAAAATAAAAATCTTAAAATGCTTTCCCAATATGTAGCTTCAACCCTTCGACATAGCTCAGGGCAAGAGAAAGATTATAATGTGTTGGCAGTTTATAACGGCAAAAATACAACCTTGCTTGGCAAAGATGCTTCGGGTAAAATACTTAAAACTGAGAAAGGTTTAAAGATTCTCAAGGTCACCACAAACAATGGAGACCTAAATTGGAGTTATTAGCGCAAGTTATGGACTTTTGGAATATAATATGCTATTATAATCGTATATTATGTTAAAAATAACATAATACACGAACAAAGTAATAAATATGCAATTTATTGATTTTAAGCAACAATTAAGTAATTTTGTAATTTTTAATCTGGCTGATATAAGAAAAATCGAGGCAGGTTTTGATTTACGCAGATTATCTGAGTGGCAAAACAAGAGCTATATAAAAATGATCCGCAAGGGTTATTACATATTTTCTGATATAGAAATAAACGAGCAGATTTTGTTTTTGATTGCAAACAAAATTTATGAGCCGTCTTATGTTTCTTGCGAAATGGCTTTGTCTTTTTATGGGCTCATTCCAGAAGGAGTTTATTCTGTAACTTCAATTTCAAGTAAAAACACAAGTAGGTTTAAGACACCCGTTGCCGAGTTCTCGTATCGCAAGGTAAAGCCAGAATTATTTTTTGGCTATAAGTTAATGACGATAAATAACCAACAATATAAAATTGCAGAAATTGAAAAGACAGTTTTGGATTATTTGTATTTAAATCCGCAAATGAAAGATAGTGCAAACTTTTCAGAGTGGAGGTTTAACGCTCAAGATTTTTTAGCAAAAGTAAATATGGAAAAGTTTAATGAATATTTAAAAGTTTTTAACAACAAACAACTAAACAAAAGAGCAGAAAAATTTTTAAAGTTTATTAAGCAATAAAAATTATGTTAACCTTGCAACAGATAGAACAGCAATACCCAGAAAATATACGGGCATTTAAGCGGGGAATTTTGCGTGAGTATTTGCAATACAAAATTTTAGAGATTATTTTTTCTTCTGAATTTGCCAGTAAGCTTTCTTTTATGGGTGGCACGGTTCTGCGACTGGTTTATGGAAATACAAGATTTTCAGAAGATCTGGATTTTGATAATTTTGGTCTTACAGAAAATGAATTTAACACATTGTCTCTAATAATTAAAAAGGGCTTGGAAGCACAGGGCTTAAAAACAGAAATTAACACAGTTGCTAAAGGAGTTTTTAGATGCAATATACGGCTACCAGAAATTTTGTTTGCTAACCAACTTTCACCATTTAGAGAAGAAAAGATTTTAATTCAGGTAGATTCTTTTGCTCAAAATTTTGATTACAAACCGGAAAAAAAGAACATCAATAAGTTTGATGTGTTTTCTGAGATTTTTACAACCCCGCCAGATGTTTTACTTTCTCAAAAGATTTATGCAATTTTCAATCGAAAAAGAGCCAAGGGTAGGGATTTTTACGACATTGTGTTTTTGCTTTCTTTTGCAAAGCCCAATTATGAATACTTACAGCAAAAGTTAAACATAAGTTCGCCAGATGAGTTAAAGCAAAAAATTGCTTTGATTTGTAGGGAATTAAATTTTGCGGAATTGGCAAAAGATGCCGAGCCATTTTTATTCTCACCTCAAGATAGTAAAAAGATTAAGCTATTTTTAGATATAGTGAGTAGTGGGGTAGGGCAAATAATTTAATAGAGTTTGGCTTGTGTTTGTGACAGATCTGGAATGAAAAAGCTTTCGTCGGCCTGCCCTGAGCCGTGTCGAAGGGTAGTTTGCCAAAAAGTTCTAACAGCATCTACTAGCCCGCTCAAGCATGAGCGAGGCTCGCCAGTGGCGGCCCGCTCCAAGAAAAAATCACATTTAAATGTGATTTTTTACTGTATGATTATTATTATAGTTTTTAGAATATTAATCCTTGGCAATCAGAGCTCATTGTGCCGTTATCAATAAATCCTTGTATACATGTAGCTCTTCTATATACACTGTTTGCATAAGCAGAAGATCCGCCATAATATCTTGAAGCAGCATTTTTTTCTGCTGTAGCTGTCTGTTTATCAGCTCCAAGATCTGCAAGATAAAGTCCAGAAGCTGTAAAAGAGTCTTTAATAGCCCATGGGTCTGGTGATTTTCCTAAAAGTGTTTTGAGTTTATCATCATATAATTTCCAAGTAGATGGTATGAACTGAGCTGGTCCCATAGCTCCACCCCAACCTGAAGGTTGGCCCGAATAATAGACTGGTATCCAACAGGATACAGGTGTGTTAAAAGGGTCTTTACCCAATCTTGTTGTAATTTCAACAAATGGCAATACATCTCTAGTTGGTTTCATTACCCTAATAACTGTAGCTCCGGTTTTAATTCTTTTCCCAGTTCCAGTACTTTTATCTACTAAAACACATTGCCCAACATTTTTACCAATAGCTGACTCTTGGCTTATAATTGCCAGCAAGAAAGCTGGTCTTAATCCTACCAAACTAGCTGCTGATTTTGCTATTTCTAATGCTTCTCCAAAAGTTGGGGCTTTTGAAACTCCAACCATTTCAAATAATTTAGCTCTAATAGCAGCTACTTTTTTTTCAGCTTCTTGTTTATCTTTTAGTTGCTCTTGGTATTGAGCTTCAGTTAATTTTAAATATTGCTCTTTTTCTTTTTTGGCTTGTTCTGATTGTTGTTTTTGTAGATTTTGTAAAGCTATAGCTTTTTGTAATTCATCAACCTCATTATCCATTTTACTTTTTTGTTCTTCTAAGTAATTCTTTAGGTCTTGTGTGCTATCAAGTAATTCAGATACCTTAGAATTTAATCTTTCAAGATAAACTAAATTACTAAAAAAGTCAGAGATATTTCCCTCTAATAAAATTTCAATTGTTGATTTTTTATTTTCTTCATATATTGATCTTAAGATGTTTGTAATTTGTTCTTGAGAACTATAAATTTTATTTGATGTCTTATCAATTGAATTTTTAGTATCACCAATTTGAATATTTAAACCCTTTACTTTAATAGTGCCTTGTTTTATTTGAGTTTCTAAACTAGAAATTTTTTGCTTAGAATTTGCAATAGCTGTGGTTAAAGTCTTTTTCTCAGCTGCGGTCTTGGTCATATCATTTGCTATTTTTTCAGCTTCTGCTTCATAGTACGTGGCACATTTTTCTAAGGTTATTTTACAGTCTGTAGCTGATAAATTAGAACAGCCGTTTTCATTTTCTGAAATATTTTTACATGTAGCAGATAGATCTTCAGCTAACGCAAAATAGGGCATAAAAACCCCTAGTAATAGTAATAAAAAACATGCGAAAAATTTCTTAAGCATGTTTTTATTATAAACTTATTATTTAATTTCTTCAACTACATCCTCAGTTTTCTTCTCTTTTTCTACTTTTTCAACTTTGCTTACATCTTCTTCTACCGGTGTAGATAATTCTTCTTCAACGCTTTCTACAGCTACAGCAACAGCTATAATTTCCTCAGGCTTTTTTAAGATTTCTACATTACTTGCAACTTTCAAATCTTTAATTAAAATATGATCTCCAATGTTCTTTAATAAAGTTAAATCAACTTTAATTTCATGTGGTAAATTTTGTGGTAAAGCTTTGACTTCTATTTCTGTAAAATTTTTCACTAAATTAGCTCCCAAATCTTTTACTGCAAAAGATATGCCTTCAAACACTAGTGGTATTGCTACTTCTACTTCTTCTTTAAGGGAGGCTTGGAAAAAGTCTATATGAATAGGACTGCCTGTTATAGGATCTCTCTGAATTTCGTGAATTAAAACAGATCTTTTTTCTTTTTTGTCATCTATAGATAATTCAATTAATGAGCTTTCTCCTGCAACTTTTAAAACTTTTAAGAATTCTTTTAAATTTACTTCTATAGAAGCATTTTTCTCTCCTGGCCCATAAACTACAGCAGGTACAATATCTTGCATTCTTAACTTATTAGTAAGCCTACCAAGAATTGTCCTTGTTTTTGCATTTAAAGTAATCATATTTTTAAAATCAATCCCTACTCTCATCTTTTAATTTATTACTAAGAAATTAAAAGATTACCATTGTGATTAATTATTTTTTATTTCTCTATTATTATACATTGAACAGGGCAAGATTCTGCTGCTGTTTGTGCGCTATCTAAATCATTTGTTTCAAGCTCGAAATTTCCAGCTGAGTTTTTTTCACAACCTTTTAATTTTGATTTGCCATCATCTGCCATTTCAAAATATTTTGAGCATACAGCTGCGCATGACCCGCAACCAATGCATTTTTCATGTTCTATTATAATTTTCGCCATAAAAATTTTATATTTAATAATGTTTATATATTAGTATATTTTAGTCTTTTTGTAAATACCTGTCTGTAAAATAATCTATTTAATTTCTTCTTTTTCTACTTTTACTTTTTCAAATTCTTGCAAGCTGGTTAAAAGGCCATTTTTAGCTCCAGTTTGAGATAAGCAACTTGTAGAATTAGCAATGCCAAGCTGAATGGCTTTCTCAATATTACCATTTTCTTTAATAAATGCTGATACAAATCCAGAAGCAAAAGCATCACCAGCTCCTACTGTATCAGCTACTTGGGTTTTAAGAGTTTTAGCTGAATAAATGAATTCTCCATCAGAAACTACTACACCATCTTTGCCTTTAGTCATAATTGCAATTCCTGGGCAAAGTTTATCTAATTTTTCAAAAATTTGTTTTTCTTTTTTAAATGGAATCTTAGTAAGAAAAGAAGCTTCTTCTTGATTGAGAATTAAAATATCTATTTTAGCTAATATTTTTTTAAGTAAAGCTTTTGGTAAAGATAATTGAGAGTGACCTGGATTAGCAACTGTTTTTATGTTATTTTCTTTAGCAAAATCCACAATAGCTTCAAAGTTATTGCACAAATCTCCAGCAAGTGGAGCTAAATAAAACCATCTTGTTTCTCTTATGTCTTGCCAAGGAATCATATCTTTGTGCAAAAGCTCAGAAGCTCCTCTGTATACAAATATAGTGCGATCTTCTTTGAGCCCAGAAAGCACTACAGAGTGGCTGGTGGCTCTTTCAGAAAATCTTTTTACAAAACGAATATCTACATTAAATTTAGAAAGTTCATCAATCAGAGCTGTTCCCGAAACATCAAGCCCTACTGCTCCGCAAAAAGCAGTTAAAAATCCTTGCTTAGCAAATCCAGCTGCTGTATTAGTTCCACCTCCACCAGAAGAAAAGTGCATTTCTTCTACATCAACTTTACTGCCCAATCCAAAGCAAACTCCTTTGCCAGTAATAAATTTTGTTGATCCTAAAATTTTAAACTTTTCAGGTTTAATGTATATATCCTGAATAGCTGACCCAAATGTAATTATATCGTACATTTTTGTGAATTTTCAATTTTAAATTTCTAATTTTCAATAAATTTTTCAATTAGACAATTTTCAATTGAATTTTAAATATGTTCTTTTACGCAATCAAGAGAGAGGTTTTTAAACTTATTTATTGCTTGTTTGTTGAATAAATTTTCCTGCCTTAAAAATGGTTTGATTATTCTTAATGCAAACGCCCAAGCCTTTCTTTCTGATAACACAATTTCTTGATTTGTATTTGTTTTTCTAAATGGTTTTCCATATTTCTCTGGCTCTGCGTGAATATGACCAATTTCATGTAATAATGCAAGTATTACTTTTGGTTCTGTTATGTCTCCATAAACAGTTACGATTTTTTCTTCAGGGTATTCGCCACTTTTTTCTAAATCATTAGATTTTGGATCAAATAAAGCTCGGCAATCTTCTGGCATAATATCCATTATATTTATTTCATAGTCATCAATTTTTAAAATTAGGTGGCTAATTTCTAAAAAAAATCTTTTTTGTTCCTCATCTGAAAAATATGCAGATGTTCTATACTCAATAAGTAAGGTGATGCCCCCATTTTTAATTTCCATTCCACAAACCTCGTCATATTTTACTTCGCCAATTTTTTGCGATAGAAAAATTAAAGCACCCCTAGTTGCTTCTTGTTCTTTTGGGTTGCTTATTCTTTGTTTAATAATTTTTTCTACTCCTTCTGATATTGGGTAGGAATTTTCTAATTTTAGCCCTTCATTTTCTCGTTCAATTGGTTCTTTCATAATTTTTTATTTAATTTAAATTTGTCCCTTGACAAGAAGTTTTAATTTGCTATAATTAATCTACAAACGGCTTCGGCCCTCTCTTGCTTAAAAACAAGAGTAACTATCTGAGAAGCGCTATAAGCGCTTCTTTTAGTTTGGTAAAATTATTCTCGCTCATTGTATCAATTTTATACTGTAATCTTTTTGTGTCTATCAATCTAATTTGTGACAATATCGCTACGCTTTGATTTGAAATTTTAAAGTAGTATTTTCCTATTTTATCGGTTCTAGTTAGTGGTAATATCCATGCTACATCATTATTAAATTTTAGTAAAATAACTGCAGGTCGCAAAAAATTTTCACCACTGCCATCTTGTTCAAATCCAACATTTTCTCCAAGCGAAGCAAACCAAATTTCTCGTTCATGAAAAAATGGACGTTTTTTATCGTTATGGATTTTTGATTTTCTATCGTGCCATTTTTTATAATCCTTTTTCATTTCTATTTTTGTAATTTTTTTTCAAGAGCTGATATGGCGATTTTGGTTTTTAAAACTGCATCGGGGGAGAGGGATAAAGACTCTATTCCTTTTTCTACTAAGAACTCTGCAAAGTCTGGGAAAGTAGATGGGCCGTCGCCACAAATTCCAATATATTTGTCATTGTTTTTACAAACTCTTATTGCTTCTTCAAAAAGTTCTTTGGTAGCTTCATTTTTTTCATTGCCAATATGAGCTATTTCTCCATTATCACGATCTAAGCCCAAGGTCAATTGAGTCAAATCATTTGATCCTATAGAAAATCCATCAAAAATTTCTAAAAACTTTTCAGCTAAAATCACATTAGCTGGGATTTCACACATAACATAAATTTTTAATCCAGATTCTTGAGATAACCCATTCTCCTTCATTATGGCAATAACTTTTTTACCCTCTTCTACGGTCCTACAAAATGGAATCATAACTTGCACATTATCAAGCCCATATTCTTCTCTTACTTTTTTGATAGCCCTACACTCTAAAGCAAAAGCATCTTTGAATTTTGGATCATAGTAGCGCGAAGCTCCGCGAAAACCAATCATAGGGTTTTCTTCTTTTGGCTCAAAAGTTTCTCCCCCAACAAGCGACCTATATTCATTGGTTTTAAAATCTGAAAATCTTACAATCACTTGTTTTGGATAAAATGCTGCCCCTATTTTACCAATACCTTGAGCTAATTTATCAATATAAAATTGTATCTTACTCGCCTCGCGTCGAAGCGGGTCATCCCATCCTGCTGTAATTTTATCTACTTGAGTTTTTGTTTTTTTATCTAATTTATTATAATTTAAAAGAGCAAGCGGGTGTACTTTTATATAATTGGCAATTATGAATTCTTCGCGAGCAAGCCCCACGCCATCATTTGGAATAAAGCTTAAGGCAAAAGCATGATCTGGCTCTCCCAAGTTCATAGTAATTTTGGTTTTGGTTTTTTCTATATTAGATATATCTGTTTTTTTAATTTCAAAAGGTATTATGCCCTCATAAACTTTCCCTTCTTCGCCTTCTGCACAAGAAACTGTAATTTCTTGCCCAGATTTTATTTTTTTAGATCCTGTAACAGACCCAACCACAACAGGAATACCAAGCTCTCTTCCAATTATTGCAGCATGGCAAGTTCTACCACCTCTATCTGTGACAATAGCTGAAGCTATTTTCATAGCAGGCACCCAATCTGGATCTGTCATTTCAGTTACTAAAACTTCCCCAGCTTTAAATTCTGCTACATTTTTTACATCTTTTATTACGTGAGCTTTCCCTTGCCCAATTTTATTTCCCACACTAAGGCCTATTACTATAGTTTGTAGTTTATGATTTATAGTTTGTAGTTTATACTCCTCTAGTACACTTAAATTTTTTTTGCTTTGAACTGTTTCTGGTCTTGCTTGTACAATAAATAATTTTCCTGTTTTTCCATCTTTAGCCCATTCCATATCCATAGATTTTTTGTAATGTTCTTCAACTATTATTGCCCATTTTGCTAATTGCAAAGCTTCATCATCTGATATAGAAAAACTTTCACGTTCTTTTTTGCTTGTAATAATATTTTTTGTTGGATCTTTGGCTTTGGTGTTTGGATTATAAACTAATTTTTCTTCTTTAACTCCTAGTTTCTTATCTATAACTGGTTTAAAACCCTTTTTAAGCGTAGTTTCGAAAATATAAAATTGATCAGGATCAACTCTTCCTTTTACTATATGTTCTCCTAATCCATAGCTAGCATTAATAAGCACTACATCACCAAATCCAGATTCAGTATCACAAGAAAACATAATTCCAGAAACTCCAAGATCAGATCTTACCATTTTTTGTATTCCTACAGATGAACCTACTTTGAGTTGATCAAGTCCAAGCTGATTTCTGTAAACAATAGCTCTATCTGTAAAGAAAGAAGAAAAACAATCTTTGACTGCTTTAACTAATCTCTCATGGCCAGAGATATTTAAATAGGTCTCAAATTGCCCAGCGAAAGAAGCATCTGGATTATCTTCTGCAACTCCTGAAGTTCTTACTGCTACATCAGTATTTTCAAATTGTTCTGAGCTTGTTGAAGGGTATTTTTTTGACAAATCATCATAAGCATCAAATAATTCTTTTTGCAAATCTTCTGGTAATTCTGCGTTTAGTAATAAATCTCTGCAAGCCTTACCAACTTGTTGGACGCTTTTTACATTTTTAGGATCTAAAGTTTTAAAGACATTATTAAGTTTTTCTTCTAATCCATTTTCTTTGATAAACTTCCAATAGAAATTTGTAGTTAAAGCAAATCCATCTGGTACAGCAACCCCTTTTGAAGTAAGCTGTGTAAACATTTCACCTAAGCTTGCATTTTTTCCACCAACTAGCGGGACATCAGTCATTCTTAATTCTGAAAAGTGTAAAATATTTTTTTGATCTCTATTTATTTCATTTGCCATAATTTTTTATATTTTAAAAAATAATATTCATTAATTATATCTTTTTGTAGGGAAGTCCGCAAACCTTGACTTTTTATAAATTGTAGTATAAACTATATCTGTGGATCATTGACAACAATTTCTTGTTCTTGTGAATTTCCGGAGGATAAAGTGATTGATCAAGAACTTCAAGCAAAACTTGATGCCCTAAAAGAAATTAAGGGGCAGTACATGGTCGGATCCCAGACTGCTTACTGGTTTCTAAAGGCGCGGCGACACTATGACAACTTGTGCAATCGTCTCCACAAGTTGGGGTGCAACATCAGTGTAAACGAAGCGTCTTTGGTAACCGGCAACATCTTGACCGCATCGAAGACTGCAATAGCGATGACCTTGGTTGTAAACAGCACCATGGATCATCCGTATGTTGGTCTCGACACCTGTGTCCATGCATTTGTACTCCCGACGCTACTTCAAGAAAGGAAAACAAAAATAAATAACTTGCATCAAGTCGGCGAAGTGGTCTGGACAGTCGATCCGTTGCCGATTTTCAAGCTCGTGCTAGACGAGTCTCGGGCGACAGACATATCGCCAGAATTCTCGGTTGGCGCGGTGCTTAAGCTCTTACTTTCGGATGTCGCACGACATGTAAAGTTCTTGGTCTGTTGCAGGACCGGAGAAAGAGTTTCTCTTTCAAACGTGGCGGAGAGAACGGAATTCCGCAATGCCCGCCGGGATACTCTTGAAGATCTGATTTTGCAAAGATTGGAATACCTTAATACGTTAGATGATGAAGTGGCCGAGGAAATTGACGAAGATTATCTTCGCCTCGTCCGGCAACTTTCAGAATCTTACGATCAAAAAGATCTTTCACAGTGCCATCTGATAATGCAGGTGATAACGGTGAGGGAAATCACTCAATCGCTCGAAATGGAAATGGTCACGGTGGTTCGCGAAAGTTGCTTGCAAGAAGAATGCCTGCTTCTGCTCGGGGTTGAGCAAATCTTTGCCAGAGCCGAAGCAGAGTATACTCTCGGCACGATCGATGTGGAGCGGCGTATAGCAGTGAATCTCGTCTATGAGCACATGCAATCAGTCGGAGAGATCACACGATCAGAGCAATCTGAGCAGTTGATCGACCTTGCGATTGCGGAGTTTCTCCGTAAAAGAGATGTTAGTAAAAGACGTCTTGCGCAGTTGGTTGATCTTGATGTTCCAGACCAGATCATTCGAGACGAGGAATATCTACTTAAAAAGCGACGATACTTTTATTTGTCGCTCAAGAAGAATCGGTCATGGCTGATTGCTTTCTTTGCCAGATGAGTTGCGATAGCTGGATACGTGGCCAGTGGGACGGGCAAACCGACCACTGGCTTTTTTATTTTAGCTTAGCTGTCTAAATACTTTGTGGGTACGATCGTAGTGACAAGGTGTTTTGCAAATTTTTGGGGATTTTGGGATTTTATGGTATATTGTAAATAGTTCAAAATATAAAATAAAAATTTTCAATGAAAAAGTTTTTTTTAGCAATATTGTTGTTTTTAGTAATAGCTATACCAGTGATGGCAGAAGAATGTCCTTTTGGCCTAAAAAATGATGCTTATCCTGGGCAATGTGGAAGATATATAGATAAAAATAAAGACGGCTATTGTGATTATTCTGAAAACGAAAATGAAGTTGTAAGTTCTACAAATGAAGAAATTAAAAAATCTCCATATAATTTTTTGGCAATTACTTTTATTACAATAGGAGTTTATATTATTTCTTGGCTTTTGGCAAAAAATAAAAAAATCACTGTAATTCAACATAGAAAATTTTGGAATATTTTGCTTTTAGCTTCTTTTATAATCACCGCCATTACTTCTGTAGTTTATCTTTTGCGATTGGAATTTGGTATAGAAATAGGGGAAATTAAAGATTTATCTTTTTGGCACATAGAAATAGGTTATTTTATGATTTTAGTTTCTATATTTCATAGTTTGTGGCATATTCCTTATTTTAAGACGATATTTTATGCAAGAAAATAATATCAAAGAAATTGTAAAAGATGCTTACAAAAAAATAGCTACAGAAGATAAAAAATGTGGCTGTAGTTGTAGTAGTGCTAAAAATATTTCAAAAAGTATAGGATATACAGAAGAAGAATTGAAAATTGTGGGCCAAGCAAATTTGGGTTTGGGGTGTGGCAATCCTTTGGCTTTTGGTAAAATAAAAGAAGGCGATATTGTGCTTGATTTAGGCTGTGGGGCTGGGATAGATGCAATTTTGGCAGCTAAAAAAGTTGGTAAAAATGGCAAAGTGATTGGCGTAGATATGACAGAGGAAATGATCAAAAAAGCTAAAGAAAACGCTAAAAACAGCGGAGTTGAAAATACAGATTTTTTATTAGGAGAAATTGAAAATTTGCCCTTGCCAGATAATTTTGTAGATACAATAATTACAAATTGCGTAATAAATTTGACTCCAGACAAAGCCAAAACATTTTCAGAAGCTTATAGGGTTTTAAAGCCGGGCGGGCAAATTTATCTTTCTGATATTGTATTATTACAAGAACTTACACAAGAGCAAAGAAATAACAATGAATTAATTTCTGGTTGCGTGGCAGGAGCTTTGTTGAGAGATGATTATTTGGCAAAAATAAAACAAGCAGGATTTAACGTAAAAATTTTGCATGAAAATACGGGTATTAGCAAACAGCAATATAATGGAATTCCTTTGGAAAGCATAATGGTCCAATTAGTAAAATAAATTTTAAAATTTGAAGCTGGGCTTAGTTCAGTTTTTTGTTGTCCGCAAACCTTGACATAAATAACAATCATATGTTATTATTAAATATGCATTTCAGACGACCTTAATGGGGAAAATTCGATGTTTAAAGAAGTTTATTCAATTCGATTGTCATGTAACGTGAAGGCCCAACTCGATAAAGTTGCCGAGGCCGAAGAGCGTACCGTTTCTTGGTTGATTAATCGAGCCGTCAAAGAATTTCTTGCACGCAGAGAAGAAAATCAAGTAGCAGAGAAGCGCGGCAGCTGAATCCAGCAGGAATTGCTATTGGCCGTTGAGCGGGGGAGAAGGACTAAAAATTCAAACCCCACCCAACGGCTTTTCTATTATATTTTTTTTGTTAAAATTATGAAAAAAGGCGACTTTGTGGGTCGCCACTGTGCACCGCTAAAGTTTTTTATTAGCGGGCGCTCATTTCAAAAGACTCGATCCTTGTCTCGTGGTCTCTTGTTTTTTTGTGCAGATAATTTATCCAACGGATTGCACTTAATATAAACTCCTCTTGTTTTTTCTGTTGAGAGATTTGCTCTTGGCACCACTGGCGAAGTTCACCATAGGTGCAAACGCTTATCGGAATTTGGAGTGGTAGGAGGCCGATGTCATCTAAAATAATGCCAAAGAAATTGTCTGAAAGTTTTGCTATGCGTACCAATCTTACAGAATCGCAAGAAAATCTTTGTTCTCCAATTAGAATTATAGCTATGCCATGATTATTGCTGGCATATTTACCACCTAATTGAGAGCCTTCAAATAATTCCTCGCCATTGCTTCCTTTAGGAAAAAGAATGATATTGTTAAAGGGTAATTGAATGGGTTCGATCATTTTTTTGTTCCTTATAAAAGGGTAAGAAATTGTATGCATTTATATATTATGTTTTACATAGACTATTGTCAATAGTAAAAAAGTTTGATATTATTAGAAATTGTTATAATTAAATAAAATGTAAATATATATGAAAGCAGAAGTAAAAAAGTTGCCAAAAAGCCAACTAGAAATAACCTTTGAAGTAACAGCTGAAGAATTTAAAGAACATACAGAACATGCTTTAGAGCATTTAAAGGCTCATGTTAAAGTAGATGGATTTCGCCAAGGAAACGTGCCTTTAAAAATTGTTGAAGAAAAAGTGGGAGCTGAAAATTTGCTTATGGAAGCAGGGGATCATGCAGTAAAGCATGTTTATTATGATTATATTGCGCAAAATAAATTGGAAGTAATTGGTGAGCCAGAAGTATCTATTGTGAAAATTGCAAAGGGAAGTGAATTTATTTTTAAAGCAAAAATTACAGTTTTGCCAGAAGTGGAATTGCCAGATTATAAAGAAATTGCTAGCAAAGTAAAAAGTAAAGATATAGAAGTCACAGAAAAAGAAATGCAAGAATCTATAAATTACTTACAAAAAACCAGAGCCAAATTTTCACAGCAAGATAAATTGGCTGAGAAGGGTGATTTTGTAGATGTAGAATACTCGGCTGTAGAAATTAATGAGGGCAAGGTTGTAAAAGACAAGTTTATTTTGGGTGAAGGTGGAATGGTAAAAAGTTTTGAAGAAAATGTGGTTGGCATGAAAGCTGGAGAAGAAAAAGAATTTCCAGTTGATTTTCCAGAAAATACTACACGCAAAGATTTAGCTGGTAAGAAAATTAATTTCAAAGTAAGAATGATTTCTGTGCAAAAAATGGAATTACCAGAAATAAATGATGAATTTGCCAAGAGTCTTGGTGCTTTTGATACATTGGTAGCTTTTAAAGAAGAAATTAAAAAAAATATCCATATAGAAAAAACAGAAGAAGAAAAGCAAAGAAAGAGAGGAGAAATTTTAGAAAAAATTGTAGAAAAAGCAAAAGTAGAACTTCCAGAGAAATTAGTGGGGTATGAGAAAGAGAGATTGTTTGAAGATATGAAACAGCAAATTGCTCAAAATTTCAAAATAACATTTGAAGAGTATTTAGCTTCTGTGAAAAAAACAGAACAAGAAATTAAAGACACATTTGCCTTGCAAGCAGAAAAAAGGTTGAAAAGCTTTTTGGTTTTAAAAGAAATTGGAAAAAAAGAGAGTATAATTGTTGATGAAAAAGAATTAGAAGAAGAGATGAAAAAAGCTATGGCAATGTACACAAAAGAGCAGTTGACTAATATTGACTCAGAGCAGTTAAAGGAATATACTAAAGGTGTAGTTTATAATGAAAAAGTTTTCCAAATTTTGGAAAATCTTTCAAAGTAAAAATTGTTATTAAATTTAAAAAAATATGGCAAAAAAAATAACATTAGATAATTTAGCCATAATGATCGGAAAAGGCTTTGCTGGCGTAGATAAAAAATTTGAAGTTGTGAATAAAAGATTTGATGATATGGATAAACGATTTGACAGAATAGAAAATATTTTGATTAAACAACAAAATGAAAGAATAGAAAAATTGGAAACAAGAATGCATCGGCTCGAAGAGGCATTAGTTATAAAGTAAAAATCACAAAACTGGCAGAAGTGCCAGTTTTTGTTTGCAAAAAATATTCGAAAAAAATTTGACTTTGGGTGCGTAAAAGAGTATGATATAAATAACAATTATCAAGTATCAATTATCAAGCATCAAGTTTGAAAATTGAGATTTGAAAATTGAAAATTAGTTAAAATGCCGATAGTACCAACTATTGTAGAAAAATCACAGCGCGGTGAGCGCGCATACGATATATTTTCAAGGCTTTTAGAAGAGCGCATAATTTTTTTGGCGGGTCCCGTAACAGATATGAATGCTAATGTAGTAATAGCTCAAATGCTTTACTTGGCTTCAAAGGACTCCAAAAAAGATATTAAGCTCTATATCAATAGCCCTGGTGGTTCAGTTACAGCAGGTTTGGCAATTTATGATACAATGCAGTTTTTAAAGTGCCCAGTTTCCACTATCTGCGTAGGGCTTACAGCTTCTATGGCAGCAGTTATTTTATCAGCAGGCACCAAAGGCAAGAGATTTGCTTTGCCTAATGCTGAAATTTTGCTTCATCAAGTAGCTGGGGGAGCCCAAGGACAGGCAGCAGATATCGAAATAACAGCTCGTCAAATTATCAAGATGAAAGAAAAGCTAAATCAAATTTTGGTAAAACATACAGGGCAAAAGTTTGATAAAGTAGTTACAGATACTGATAGAGATTTTTATTTGACAGCAGAAGAAGCAAAAGAATATGGGCTTATTGATGAAGTGATAGGTGGAAAATAAAGCCGACTATTAAACTCGGCAACAAACTTTTTTCCGTTGCTGGTAACCCCCTTTGCCTCTACGGGCAAGTGGGCCAGGGACTACAAAAAGTTTATTGCCTCGTTCCAAAATATATCGTATAAAAATGCTCACCCGCGCAAGCGAGTTTTTTTGTAAAAAAAAGAACCCGATAAGTATCATGACTCTCGGGTTGACGAAGAAATTCTTCGACCATCCTCGCATTTTATTAAGCGAGGATTTCAATCACGGCAGGTTCTCCGGCGATACTGTGCTGCCAATTCATGTTGCCGGTAGCAAAATCAGACGCTGGCAGCCATGCATCATAGCCACACCTTCCTTTAATAAGTAGGTGGTGTTGCCCTTGTTCAGAAAAACATCTGAATACCTCTCCTTCGATGGGATCGTAGATTCCAGATTTAGTGCTGATGCGAACCTTGACTCCTTTGACTAGCTGATCTGGGTACGGATTCATTAAGCCTTCCTTTCATATTTTATGCTGTAAGAGGGGGGGAGAATATTTAAAATATAAACTAAAATTATATAAAAAGCAAGTAAAATTATTAAAATTAAATTTATGGAACAAAATATTGTATATATAATTATTGGGGCTTTGGCTTTGATAATTGGTGTAATTATTGGTTATTATATTCGTCAATCAATAGCTAAAAAAAGAGCAGGTACACTTGAAGCTAAGCTTGAAAAAAGAGTAGCTCAAGTAAAAGAGGAAACATCAGCTTTGGTGAAAAATGCTGAGAAAAAAGCTTTTGAAATTACAGAGAAAGCTGAAAAAGAAATTGATCAAAGAAGAAAGGAGTTTTTAAGATCACAAGAGATTTTGCTTTCTAGAGAAAAATTATTAGAAGATAAAATTTCTAATTTTGAAGCAAAAGAAAATGAGCTTAAAGATAAGGTAGAAAAAGTAAGAGCTATTAAAGAGAGTTTAGATGGTTTAAGAAAAGAAGCAGAAGTAAAATTAGAAAAAGTCGCCAATCTTTCAAGAGATGATGCAAAAAAGGAATTATTAGCTTTAGTTGAGATAGAGTCTGAAAAAGAAATTATAGAAAAAATGAAAAAAATGGAAGAAAGAGGCAAAGAAAGATTAGATGCTAGAGCAAAAGAAATAGTAACTTTAGCTATTCAAAAGTGTGCTGTAAATCATACTCAAGAATTATCTACTACAACATTTATGTTGGCTTCAGAAGATCTTAAAGGTAGGATTATAGGTAAAGAGGGTAGGAATATTAAAACTTTTGAGAAACTAACTGGAGTAGAATTAATAGTAGATGAAACTCCAGATTCAATAGTGATTTCATGTTTTAATCCTATAAGAAGGCAAATTGCTAAATTGGCTTTAGATAAATTAGTTCAAGATGGTAGAATTCAACCAGCAAAGATTGAAGAGAAAATTGAAGAAGCAAAAACAGAAATATCAAACACAATCAAAGAAGCTGGTGAAAAAGCAGTTTATGATACAGGCATAATTGGTATGCATGATAAATTAATTCAAATTTTAGGTAGATTGTATTATAGGACATCTTATGGGCAGAACGTTCTTCTTCATTCTATAGAGATGGCATTTTTAGCAGAAACTATTGCAGAAGAATTAGGAGCTAATAGTCAAATTGCAAAAAGAGCTGCGCTTTTGCATGATATTGGAAAAGCTATAGATCAGCAAATGCAAGGTTCTCATATTGAAATTGGAATTAAGATTTTAGAGAAATTTGGTGAGAAACAAGAGATTATTAATGCGATGAGAGCTCACCATGATGATTACCCAGCAGATACTTTAGAAGCTGTAATTGTAAAAGTAGCTGATGCTATTTCTGGAGCAAGACCCGGAGCTAGGAAAGACACAATAGAAAATTATTTGCAGAGATTAAAGAATCTTGAAGATATTGCCAATAGATTTGATGGGGTTGATCGTACTTATGCTATACAGGCTGGTAGAGAAATAAGAGTGTTTGTAAAAGCAGATAAGGTAGATGATTTACAATCTCAGAAAATGGCCCGCCAAATTGCAGAAAATATTGAAGAAGAGTTGCAATATCCGGGTGAAATCAAAGTCACAGTAATTCGCGAAACTCGCGTTGTAGAGTTTGCTAGATAATATAAGAACAAAAAAGTGGTGAGCGCTCCGACTGCTCACCACTTTTTGTTTGCTAGTTATTAGTTACTAATTATGAATTACTCGTAGCGAAGAGCTTCTATAGGGTCGAGTTTTGAGGCGCTTCGAGCTGGCAATACTCCAAAGCCAATTCCAATTATAGCAGAAACTCCTACGCCAAGTATGATTGAATAAAATGGTACTTTATATGCCCATTCTAAGCCACTTGAAACTGCAATCAAAGAAATAACCCAACCTCCAAAAGCACCTAAAATAATTCCCAAAATTCCTCCAATAATTGTAACCAAAACAGATTCAACTAAAAATTCTGTTAAAATATCTTTGTTTTTAGCTCCCAATGCTTTTTTGAGTCCAATTTCAGAAGTTCTTTCTGTAACTACTACATACATAATATTCATAATTCCCACCCCACCAACTATTAAAGAAATGCTTGCAATGCAAATCAACAAAATTGTAATTCCTGAAAAAATTGTATTGAAAGTGTCCATTGCTTGAGCTTGAGTGGTAACTGTAAAATCATCTTTAACTGGATCTGTTATATTATGATTTTTGCGTAAAATTGTTTTTATTTCTTCTGATGTTGCTTCCCCTAAATTAGAATCTTTCAATTGAACTATGCCTACCAATAGATGATCAATGCCAAGTAATTTTTTTTGAGCTGTTTGGAGGGGGATATATAATATATCATCTGCTCCAGCTCCACCAAAATTACCTTGCTCATCGTAAACTCCTATTACTTGAAAGTTTAAATTTCCTACTTTAATTAATTTACCCAAAGGATCATCTTGTCCAAATAAATCATTGGCAATATTATATCCCAAAATTACAACTTGAGAAGCTCCCATATCTTCTGCTTGCGTAAAAAATCTGCCAGATTTTAAAGTATTTTTATCAATTTCAAATCTTTTGTAAGAAGATCCATAATAAATTACACTTTTTGCATTATCTCTATAACTTGCTACTGCAAGTCCTGTAACAATGCCATAAGATGCTTTTACATTTCCTAATCTTTCAATATCAGTAAGATCTTTTTGTTTAAAAGTGGTAATTGCTACAGCAGAACTAGCTCTACTAAAATCTGCTGATGTGGCATTGTTTGATGCTCTATTTTTAGTGGTAGGAGGAACTCTTGTTTCTACAAAAAGTGTGTCTGTGCCATAAGCTTGAAGTTGAGCATCAATCAAGCTACGAAAACCAGCTCCTGCAGAAAGTACCAAAATAACTGTGGCAATTCCAATTACAATTCCCAAAGTCGTCAAAATAGTCCTAACTGGGTTAGCTTTTAAAACTTTGATAGATTGTTGTAATGCTTTAAACATAATATTAGTTATAAAGTTATCAAGTTATAAAGTTTATAAAGTTCTACGATGACGAGTTATAAAGTCTTGATGAAGCCGGAAAGTAATCGGCCGATTTCTGTGCAACGATTTTGTAGGTCGTCGAATTGTTTTTGATTTATGTAATTTAATTTTAAAGCCAAATTCAACATTGACCTTACTTCGCCAGCCGATCCTTTGGCAATATAAAGAAAGTTGGTTAACTCTTTATTGCTACGCCTTTCAAAACCTTCTGCAATGTTGTTGGAAATACTTACAGCCGCTCTTTGAATTTGATCTTTGAACCCATAATCACGGTTATTTCTAAAAATATCATAAACAATTACTGATAATTCTGTTCCTTTCTGCCAAGAAATAATGTCTTCAAACCTTTCTATTTTCATGAAATAAAGTTTTCAAGTTATAGTTTATTAAAATATTTATCAAATGTTTCTTGTGGCGTTTCATTGCTATTATCAATATAATTTTCTTCACCAATGAAATTTTTTGATTCTTCAAAATCTTTGTAAAGTCTTTTAACGGACTCGTCCCCAGAAGTCCAACACTCTCTTTTTTTATCTCGTTCAATTGTGGTTTCAACTGAAGGCTGTATAACCTTAAATATTAAATTTTTTCCAAAAAGTTTCTTAAATTTATTAATGTAATCTTCTCCTAAAATTACATAGTCAACTACCACACACTCTTTCTTGTTAAACATTTCTTTTATCCTTTTTAATAGCTCATTTTTTACAATCTCTAATTTTTCAGGGTACAAAATAATATTCTCTAAACCTGGAAAAAGTTCTTTTTTAGTTTCGTCACCAGAAATATATTTATATCCAAATTTTTCCGCAACTAATTTGCAGAGGGTTGTTTTTCCCACTCCAGTAGGTCCTGTAATTATTAATACAAAATTATTATCTGACATAAAATATTTTTTTAATCTTCGTACTTTATAACTTTATGAACTTTACAACTTTATAACTACACTATTCGTATCTTAATGCATCTATTGGATTTAGACTACTAGCTTTAAGGGCGGGGTACAATCCAAAAATTACGCCTGTTAAAATTGAAACTCCGATTGCCAATAAAACAGAATTAATTGAAACCACAAACGCCCAATCATATCCTAAATATTCCATAAGCAAAGAAATTAGCCAAGAAATAATTATGCCAATAATAATTCCTACAATTCCACCAAGAAAGGTAAGTGTGCCAGCTTCTAGTAAAAATTGACGCATAATTGCCATATTGCTAGCCCCAACTGCTTTTCTTAAGCCAATTTCACGAGTTCTTTCTGCTACAGTAGCTAACATTATATTTAAAATTCCAATACCTCCAACTACCAGAGAAATTCCTGCCATTGCGGTTAAAAATAATCTTAAAGCATCTGTAATTGTGCTTAAGATTTCTAAAGCATCAGCAATATTTCTTACTGTAAAATCAATATCAGAATCTTTGAGTATCCTGTGGCGTTGTTTTAAAAGGCGAGTAGTATCATCTATTGTTTGTTGCACATTTTCTGAAAAATCTACTTTTATGTTTATTGCTTGTAAATAATTGATTCCCAAAATTTGTTTTTGTCCAATTGGTAAAGGAATAAAAATCATATCATCATTATCTTGAAAGAATGCAGACCCTCTTGGAACTATTGTGCCTATTACGCGCAAAGGTATTCCGCCAGCTTCTTTTTGAGAAGTACTTTTTACTTTTATAACTTGTCCAATAGGATCTATTCCAGATTGACCAAATAATTGCTCTGCAACATATGATCCTAAAACAACTACATTTGATCCGCCCGAACTTTCTTCTTCAGTAAAAAATCTGCCTGCTTGCATATCAAAAGCAGTTACTTGAGGTAAGTAAGAATCTGTTCCCATAAAACTAGTATCTAGTGTTTTATTGGTCCATGTAACTGAAGCCTGTCCTCTCACCAAAGAATTTACAGCTTTTGCATGTGGTACTTCATTGCCATCTCTTATATCTTGAGCATCTCCATCTGTGAGAGTTGTAATTACAATTCCAAAAACTTGAGCTGGTGGGCCTTTCTCATTGCTTTTCCCTGGTTGCACAGAAAGTAAATCAGATCCTAGTTTTGTGATTTGTCCTAAAATTAAACTTTGTGCTCCTGCCCCCAAAGCAATAATTATAATTACTCCAGCTACTCCAATTACAATTCCAAGTATAGTTAAAAATGACCTGCCCTTCCTAGCAAGTAAAGTACGAATTACTAATTTTATTGTTCCCAAAAAATCCATGAGTTAGTTTGTAGTTTGTAGTTTGTAGTTTGTAGTTTTTTATTCTGCCAACTACTCACTACTAACTACTCACTTGACGAGGTCTTTATCTGCTGTGGCTATTGTGCGATTTTTGACTTTTTCGTCTGAAACTATCATTCCATCTTTTACGCGAATAATTCTTTTAGCGTGGTTTGCAGTATCTGTTTCGTGAGTTACTAAAATAATTGTTTTACCCTCATCATTTAGTTTTTGTAAAATATTCATTACGGTATTTCCAGATTTAGAATCTAAGTTTCCTGTTGGTTCGTCAGCAAACAAAACAGCTGGTTCGTTTACAAGGGCGCGAGCAATAGCTACTCTTTGCTTTTCTCCACCAGAAATTTGATTAGTAAAATATTTTAATCTATGAGAAAGCCCCACAGAAGCCAAAGCCTTTTCTGCTAATTTATCATAGTCTTTCCGCCTACTATATATAAGAGGCAATTTTACATTATCTAGCACAGTTGTACGAGCAAGTAAATTGAATGATTGGAATACAAAACCTATTTTTTCATTTCTTAACATTGCCAAATAATTATCATCAAAATCTTTGGTGTCTTTGCCTTCAAATTCAAAAGTTCCAGAAGTAGCTCTGTCTAAAAAACTTAAAATATGCATTAAGGTTGATTTGCCACTTCCTGAAGGCCCCATAATTGCTACAAACTCACCTTCATTTATTTCAAAACTTACATCATGTAAAACATGAGTAATTACTTCATCATTTACATAATTTTTCTTTAAATTTTGTACTTTTATTAGTGTCATAATTATTATGGCTTTAAGTAAGTTACAACTTCTTGCTCTTCTTCAATGCCTGATAAAATTTCTATTAATCCACCATCTGCCTGCAAACCTGTTTGCACTTCCACTTCTTTAAATGATTTTGTTTTAGAATCTGTGATCACTCTTGCATATTGCTTTTTATTTTTATTAATTACAGCAGAGTAGGGAATAGATAAAATATTATCTTTTTTAGCTACCATTATTGTCATATTAGCTGTCATGCCAGGTTTTATTTCTGGAATATTGTCTAAACTACCTTTTATCTTGTAATTTACTACTCCAGAAATTACTGTAGATGCAGGATTAATTGTGAGTACTGTACCTGTAAAATGTTTATCTGGTCCTAAAGCATCAAAAGTATAATCAATATTTTGACCTATTCTTAAAGATGCAATATTTGCTTCTGAAACATCTGATTCTGTATGAAGGCTATTTATATCTTGCAAAGTTATTACGGGCATTGTGGCTGTAGCTAATTGACCTATTTTTGTATCTACAAGAGTTATAGTGCCTTTTAATGGTGCAGATAATATTGTGTTGTTTAGAGTCACTTGAGCTGAAGAAACTTGTCCTTCTGCTGAAATAATTTGAGCTTTATATAAATCAATGTCTTCTTGGCGAGCAGGAGCTTTTTTGAGAGCTAATTGGCTTTCAGCTTTTTCTAAAGCTATTTGATATGAATATATTGCTTGTTGTGAATTAGATATATTTAAAAGACCGGTATTTATATAACCTTTTTGTAAATCAAGAGATGATTTTTCTGTTGAAGGAATGCTGGTGTTGTAAATTCCTTGATCGCAAGCATCTCTAGTTATTCTTAAATTTTCTGTGGTTGTGTTTAACTCTTTGATTGTTTGCAAAAGCGCTGTATCAATATCAGTATGGATTAAAGTTAATTTTGCTTTATCTAAATATTTTTTTGTGTTTAGTAAAGATTCGGAAATTAAGTTTTTGCTATTTTGAACTCTTATACCTTCTTGATCTGAACTATTGAAGTAATTATTTTTAAGCGAATCAATTGTTGTGAATGCATTATATATTTTTGTATAAGCATCATCTAAATATGCAAGTGCGTCATTATATGCGTTTTCTAGATCTTGTTTTGCTGATTTTATTGAATCTTCATATATTTTTATATCTTCTGGCGTAGAGCCTGCTATTAATTTATTGTAATTTGCTTTAGCTTGCGCTAAAGATCCTTGAGCTATTGTTAAATTAGCTAAAGCTGAACTTTGATCTAAAATAGCTAAAGTTTGTCCTGTATAAACATCATCTCCTTCTTTTACATAGACTTGCTTTACGATTCCCGAGCCTTGAAAGCTTAAGTTTAAACTAGTTCCGCTAACAACTTGACCTGTTGCAAGAACTGTTTGCTCAAGGTTTTGTTTAACTGCTTTAGTAGTTTGTATTGAGCTTAAATCTTTTTCTCTACCAAAAATAAACCAACTTATAATAGCAACAATTAAAACTATTATAATTGTCCATATTATTTTTTTCTTTGACCATTTTCTTAAGAATTTGGGTAAATGTATTTTCATAATTTTTATGATTAAATGATTATTAAAGAATTATAACATAATTACAAAATAAATAAAAGTTGATTTTTGCATATAATATTTTGACTTTTAATAAAATAAATGATATATATTTATTATACGGGGTATGGTGCAACGGCTAGCACGAGCGCTTTGGGAGCGCTTAATCTCAGTTCGAATCTGAGTACCCCGACACGTAGTTATTTTGTTGATATGCGGGTATCGTATATCGGTATTACCTTAGCTTTCCAAGCTAATGAGAGGAGTTCGACTCTCCTTACCCGCTCATTTTTTAAAATTTCAAAAAATGAGCGAGGCTCGCCATAGGCGGCCCGCTCCATAAAATTCGCCTTTTCGGCGATTTTTTGATATTATAAATTTGTAAGAAAATAGTTAAAATTAAAAATTATGAATAAGCAAATTAAAGTTATTATTTCAATTGTTGTTGTAATTATTGTTTTGATAATGGGGGTCTTAAGTGTTTATTTGTATAAAGAAAAAATAAAAAAAGATTCACCAATTGTAAATGATTTTCAAGAATGTGTTGATGTGGCAGGTCTTGTAGAAGAAAGTTATCCTCGCCAATGCAATTTTAATGGTCATAATTTTACTGAAGATATTGGAAATGAGCAAGAAAAATCAGATTTGATTATTTTAGAAAATCCGCGCCCAAATCAAATTATCCAAAGTCCTTTGTTAATTAAAGGGAGGGCAAGAGGAATGTGGTTTTTTGAAGCAAATTTTCCTGTAATTCTTGTAAATTGGGATGGCTTAATAATAGCAGAGGGATTTGCTACTGCGAAAGGAGATTGGATGACAGAAGAATTTGTGCCTTTTGAAGCAAATCTTTATTTTACAATTGATAAAGATATTTATAGTAATAGAGGCGCTTTAATATTAAAAAAAGATAATCCTTCTGGTTTACCAGAGCATAATGATGCATTAGAAATCCCAATAATTTTTGAAGATATAAAAAATAAATAAGTTGGAATTATTAATTTTTATTTTTATTTAACTAAGCCCTTAATTGGGCTTTTTGGTTGTAACAAAAGACCCGAGATATTTCTCGGGCATGGCTTGGGGAGTAAAGGCCTAGCAAGGCTTATCGCCCGCGACAAGACCTCTCCTTGTAGTTAAGCTGTCGCTTACGGCGATAACACCTTGGCTCGTTTAACTTTTTCTCGATTGCTTCTTTTACCGCAGTAGGTACTTTAAAATCATCTGACGAATCTTCAGACCCATCATTGAATCTATAGATGCACCATTCTCCACTGTGATAATCGCCTTTTGCAAAGAAGGTGACTTTTTTGCCTGTTTTTGTTTCAACACACTCAATCTCTATATAAACCATTGCACTCTCCTTTGGTTAGAGGATATGTTTACTTATTTTATAGTAGACCTTTTTATTAAAACTTCAATAGTTTTGTTATTTTTATATTAGTGATATAATAAATCAATATTAATAAATTAAATAAAAAATCATATGGAAGATTTAAATAATCAATCTTCGCCAAATAATTTATCACAAGATAATATTCCATCTCAAGCTTCAAGTACACCTCCTTTGCCAGAAAAAAGAAAATCAACAAGTGTTTTGAAAATTTTAGTTGTTGTAATTGTTTTGCTATTAGTTGGTGTTGGAGCTTTTGGTGCTGTATTATACACAAGAGTATATGATCCAGCTTGGAGTCCTTTCAGGCCAAACCCAGAGCAGGTTTTAATGCAGATGATGCAAAATATGCAGAATGTAAAAACTGTTAGCTCTCAAACAAAAATGAGCTTATCTTTCGATGATAGTAAAAAAATAAATATTGATTTCTTGATTGCATATCCATAATTGTAAAATGAAGTTAATTGTAATTGATTTTATTGTTTCAATTTACAATTTCCATCGTCTTACCGCAATGAATTTCGGTTTGAAATTATATGATTTAACCGACATGCTTTCAGTTTGATTTTATATGATTTAATACGTTAACTTGAGGATATTAGATATTTCTGGTATAATTAGACTATAAAAATTGTTTAAAGGTCGGATAAAAATTTAAATTATTAAATAAATAAAAAAATATGGAAGGAGAAATAAATCATGAGGAAGAACAAGTTTCAACTGAAAATCCACCTGCAGAGAGCTTAGAAGGTGGAAGCATAGAAGGGCAAGAGATAAATGCAGAAAATATTATAGAAAAAAAGAAAGAATTTAGACAAAGAGAGAAAAGCTGGAAAGATGGTGTTAATGAAGTAATTGATGCATATAGTGAATTTGGTTTTGCAAAAGCAGGAAAATCAAAGGATGATGAGTATTCTGCATTTGGAAAAATGTTTTTATATTCAAAAGATAATCCAGAAATGTTTGAACATGGAAGAGGTCAAGAGTTTCTTAAAGTTTTAGAAGTTTTAACTGGAAAGTTTGTAGAAATTTCTACTCTTAAAGGGGAAATACAAAAGTACGAATATAGAAAAGAGAAACAAGGACAAGATGAAAAAGGAAAATCCTTACTTGATAAACTTAGTGCAATTTAATTTTTTGAACTTAGAAAATTACAAAAAAGCCAAAAAAAATGGCTTTTTTGCTTTTAATTTTAGAATTTTATAAAAATTAATAGTTATTCACAGATTTTTGTGCTCAAAGTGGGGCTTGACTCGGTTTTTAAATCAAGTAAAATAGATTATGCAACTTATAAAAACAATTTAGAAAAATATTAAAATTAAAAACATGTCAAAGCCAAAAAAAGTTAAAAAAATATCAGCTCCAGCAAAACAAGAAAATAAAATAACAAAAGTTTTAAAAAGAGATGGGAGGGTTGTTGAGTTTGAGCCAGAAAAAATTATTGATGCAGTACACAAAGCCATTACATCTGTTGGGCATGGTAATGGAGCTGAATCAAAAAAAGTTGGCAATAGAGTTGTTGATATTTTAAATAGAAGATTTAAAAAAGATGAAATTCCAACAATTGAACAAATCCAAGATATTGTAGAAGAAGTTTTGATTTTAGAGGGATTAGTTGAAGAAGCAAGAGCATATATATTATATAGAGAGCAGAGAAGAAAGGTAAGGGAGCTAGGAACTGCTGTTGATGAATCCTCAGAAAAAGTTGACAGTTATTTAAAGGAGCTTGATTGGCAGGTTAAAGAAAATGCCAACATGACATTTTCTTTGCAGGGACTTAATCAATATGTGGGATCATATATTTCCAAAAAATATTGGTTAAACAAGATCTATCCAAAAGAAATTAGAGAAGCTGCTTTTGCTGAAGATTTTCACATTCATAATTTGGAATTAATTGCCCCTTATTGTGCGGGTTGGGATTTATATGACTTTTTAGTAAAAGGTTTTGGTGGAGTGTCGGGAAAAATTGAATGTAAACCTCCAAAACATTTCAGGACTGCTTTGGGGCAATTAGTGAATGTGCTTTTTACTCTTCAAGGAGAAACAGCTGGGGCTAATGCAGTATCTAATTTTGATACATTACTTGCTCCATTTATAAGATATGATGGTTTAACTTATAAGCAAGTAAAACAAGCAATGCAAGAATTTTTGTATAATTGTATGGTGCCTACTCGTGTAGGATTTCAAACACCATTTTTAAATGTTTCTTTAGATGTAAAACCACCAGCATTTTTAGCTAAAATGCCGGTTGTAATTGGTGGAGAAATAAAAAACGAAACTTATGGGGAATTTCAAGAGGAAATGAATATGTTTATTCAAGCTTTTTATGAAGGTTTAATGGAGGGAGATGCTAAAGGCAGACCATTTACTTTCCCAATACCAACAGTTTCAATTGGAAAAGATTTTGATTGGGATAATCCAAATTTAGATAAATTATGGGAAGCAACTGCCAAATATGGAATTAATTATTTTTCAAACTTTGTGCAATCAGATATGAGTCCAGATGATGCAAGGTCAATGTGTTGCCGACTTAGATTAGATAATAGAGAATTATATAAAAGGGGCGGGGGGCTTTTTGGATCTAGTCCAAAGACCGGCTCAATTGGAGTAGTTACAATCAATTTGCCAAGAATTGGTTATTTATCAAAAACTAAAAAAGAATTTTTTGAAAGATTGGGGCATTTAATGGACTTAGCAAAAGAGTCTCTGGAAATTAAAAGAAAAGCTTTAGACAATTTTATGGATAAAGGGCTTTATCCATTTTCAAGACATTATTTGTCTGATGTGAAAAAAATGAGAGATACTTATTTTGGAAATCATTTTTCAACGATTGGATTAATTGGAATGAACGAAACTTTGCTTAATTTTATGGGAGTGGGAATTACTGACAAGCAAGGTAAAAAATTTGCTTTAGAGGTTATGGACTTTATGAGGGACACAATGATAAAATTTCAAGAAGAAACTGGAAACTTATATAATTTAGAAGCAACTCCTGGGGAGGGGACGGCTTATAGGCAAGCAAAAGCAGATAAAGAAAGATTTCCAGATATTATTACAGCTGGCACGAAAGAAGTGCCATATTACACAAATTCAACTCATCTGCCAGTAAATTATACAGATGACCCATTTGAAGCTTTAGAATTGCAAGATGAATTACAAACAAAATATACTGGCGGAACTGTGCTTCATTTATTTTTAGGGGAAAAGATTTCTGATCCAAATTCAGCTAAAAATCTTGTAAGAAAAGTTTTTGATAAATTTCATTTACCATACATAACCTTAACTCCAACATTTTCTATTTGCCCAACTCATGGATATATTGCAGGAGAACATTTTGAATGTCCACAGTGTGCTATTAAACAACCTTGTGAAGTATATTCAAGAGTAGTGGGTTATATTAGACCGGTGGGTCAATGGAACAACGGCAAAAAACAAGAATATGGCGAAAGAAAAGAATACAAAATGCCAGCAAAATGTTAAATAAGAAGCAAGCCCTCCTTCGTCCCGCTTAGCGGGACTACGAAGGGCAAGTAGGACCTCCAAAAAGTCGCTTTGCAATGAAGCGGTTTTTTTGTATAATAAATAATAAAAATTAAATTTGAAATTTAAAAATATGCAAGTGAAAAATTTATTTGATGTGTTAAAAAAACAAAAGATATTAAAGTCTATATTTTTACATTCGTTAACAGTTTTAATTTCTGTGTTAGTTGTTTTTGCAATAACTAATGCCGGAAGCTTAAGCCCAACACTAAGCCCAGCTTCAACATTTTACACACTTGCAGATATTTACACGCGCCTCACAACCAATGCCACAGCAACAGAAGCAAACCACGATTTAAATACAAGCAATTCCCCAGCATCAACCTTCTACACACTCAAACAAATCTACGATGTAATTCCTACAATTGACCCAGCAAAAGTAAATGTTGGCACAACATATCTTGGAGTTACAGGAACTTTACTTGGCAATATGTGGAATGGGACTGCAGGCATCACTGTTTTGCCTGCTGGTGCATATCCTCAGTCGCTTGGAGGTGTGGAAGATTGGAATAGAAACACGGTAATGCCAGTAGATACATATAAATCAACTTGGGTTTCTTGTCATGCGGGAAGCACTCCAAATGATGCGGGCAACAATTATTGTGGCACAAATGATACGAATGCAGATAAATTAGATGTTGATACTGGTTTAATATGGTCAAAAATGTTAAATAATGGCGTCTCACATAGATGGTTTTGGGCAAATAATTGCGCTTATCCAAATGGGCTTCCTGGAGACGATGGAGTTTGTAATTCCAATGGAGAGGTTGCATGTCAGTGTGTAAAGTTGACTAGTAACAAAACTGGATGTGAGGCGCAAGATGGTTGGCACCTTCCTTATCAAAAAGAGCTAATGCAAGCATATATCAATGGATCTTGGAGTGGATTGTCTCCAGGGACTTGGTTTTATTGGGCCTCTACTACTGCATCTCAATATACTGAAAGGGCGTGGTTTGTGGATATATCTTCTGGTAATACGGTTTATAGTAATAAAACAAATTATAATCAGACTCTATGCGTAAGGTCAATATATAATAATTAAAAATATTTATTTTAGCGTATGTTAAGATAAAAATAATATGATAAAATTAGGAAAGTATAGACATTTTAAAGGGAAAGAATATGAAGTTATTGGAGTTGCAAAACATAGCGAAACTTTAGAAGATTTTGTAATATACAAAGCACTTTACAATGAAGGACAAATTTGGGCTAGACCAATAAATAATTTTCTAGAAGAAGTTGAAGTCGATGGTCAAAAAATTCTAAGATTTATTTATATAGAAAAATAAAATTATGTTAACAGTAGAACAAGAAAAATGGTTAGAACATTTAAATAGCACAGATAAAATTGAGATTTTAGCATATAATCCGGAATCAAATATAGTTTTTGAGGAAATTAAAAAAGAAATTCATAATTTCTTGCCAGAAGTGGAAGTTTTACATTGTGGTTCTACTGCTTTAGAAATTTTGGGTCAAAGTGAAATAGACATTTATGTACCTGTTTTAGAAAAAGATTTTGATAGATATCTAGAAAAAATGAAAGAACATTTTGGCCAGCCTGCTAGCTTTTATCCATTAGAAAGAGTAAGATTTGTAAGGCGTGATAATAGAATGAAAATAACTATATTTTTAATGAATCAAGAGTTAGATAAATGGAAAGATCATATTAAATTTGAAAATTATTTAAAAGAAAATAAAGAAGCTTTGCAAAAATATATCAAAGTAAAAGAAGAAAGTAACGGCTTATCAACTCGCGAATATTATCGCAAAAAGCTAGAGTTTATAAATGAAATATCAAATAAAATAAAAACATAATAAAATATCCTTGGTTATCATGTGATAACCTTAAAATAAATTTAGCTAATAAATATGAGTATGAATTTTTCAAGAGATCGAGAACCTGTGGCAGGAAGTATTGTGCCAGATTTTGATTATGCAGAATCGCAGTTTGAAGATAGAAAAGCACGACTTCAAGAAATTGCTGACAGAAGCCATTTGTTCGAGACTGAGGATGGCTATAAAAGAAAGGTTTTTGCCCATAGTGGATATGTTTTCTTTCCTGATGTTAGTAAAAGAATGGAGTTTGATAAGTTAAACAATTTAGCTGATAAGGCGCCAAATTTGATTTATGCATTACCACCTTCTTCTGAAATTAAAAAATTAACACCATGGGACAAAGAAGTAGTAGAGGCATACGCTGGAAGATATAAGATTCACTTGATGCCTTGTCAGGAATATGTTCCGTTTGTGATTGCAAGATTGCATGAAGCCCTAGAGAGTGATCTTGAATTTAGAAATGCATTGAAAAATTTTAAGGTTTTTGAAGGCACAGAGGATTATAGAAAAAAGCAAAAAGACGTCTTTCCAATTATTGTTTTGTATCCGCATCCCACAAAAGAAAATGCACAAATTGTTTTAGATAAGGTTTTGGAATGTTTTAAAGATTTTGATAATATTAGCACTGGTGAAACTCCGCGATTAAATCAAAAAATTACAGATTTAGTTCATTATGCTCAAGGAGATGCTGATATCAAAAAAAGATATAAAAAACACATTGAATCTTTATGGGGAGAAGGCGTTGCTGATTCTGGAGGTATTTTCGAGTCAGACTTTATTCATTTTAAGGGTGATTATAAATTAAAGTTACCAGATATGGGGACAAAAAATAAATAAAAAATAAATTTTAAAAATATGATAATAGCTGGGTTGCAAAAAACAACATTAATAGATTATCCGGGCAAGATTGCTTGTATTGTTTTTTTGGCTGGATGTAATTTTAGATGTCCTTGGTGTTATTCTGCAGAATTAGTTTTGCCAGGAAAAATTATAAAACAGCCAAGAATCTCAGAAAAAGAAATTTTTGATTTTTTAAAAACTAGAAAAGGACTTTTGGAGGGGGTTGTTTTATGTGGGGGAGAGCCAACAATAAATAAAGATTTGCCAAAGTTTATAAAAAAAATAAAAAATATGGGTTTTGCAGTTAAGCTTGATACAAATGGATCAAATCCTAAAATGCTTCAAGAATTAATTGATGCAAAATTAATAGATTATGTGGCAATGGATATTAAGACTTCGCAAAAGTCAAAAGTCAAAAGTCAAAAGTTTAATTATGAAGATTTATTTATTGATGGTGTAGGCATGAAAGACATAGAAAGGTCTGTAGAGATTTTGAAGAAAGGCTTAATTGACTGGGAATTTAGAACAACTGTAGTGCCTAGCGTACATACAAAAGAAGATTTTTTACAGATTGCTAATTGGATAGGCGGGCCTAGTGTAAAATATTATTTACAGAATTTTGTAGCTCAAAAAACAATTGATCCGGATTTTGAGAAAATAAAGTCATATAACAAAGATTGGTTAGAAGAAGTTGCTAAAGAAATTTCTCCTTATTTTAAAGAATGTAAAGTCAGGTAAATTTTTATAAAAGAAAAGTCGCTTTTTGGGCGACTATATATTACTTAAAGGCTAAGCTGTTAGATATCTTTTTCTGCAAAAGATATTTTACAGCCATAATCTTCTACAAACTCTTGTAGAGCAGAGTCGAGCTCTTTGTTGAGCTTCTCATTGCGATCTATCCATTTAAAGCAAATTAAATTGCCTTTTTTGGAGCAACAGGTTCCTGCAACAAATTGTATAATTCTTTCTATTACAGGTTGAGCTAATTGCTTAATATCATCAGCCATTTGCATGGTGATGATTACAAATTTGCCCAATCCTTCTTCCATGTAACAAGGGTTATTAGTTGTCATCATAGTTTTGCCTTTGCAAAAGAGTGAATGTGCTAGCACCTATTTAATCATACCAAAAAATAGGAAAAATAAAATGACTTCATCGAAAATATTATTTTTAATTGGCATTTCTTTTATTGGAGGAGTGTTTTTAAGTTCAATTTTTGCAATACCTCAAATAATTATTTGGGCTTTTTTATTGATAGGAATTTTGTTAATTATTTTTTCTTTTTATAAAAAGATATTTATAATTTTGGGATTTTGTTTATTAATATTTTGCTTGGGTATTTTAAGATATCAAATATCTATATTTAATATAGAAAATAATGATTTAATCCAGTTAAATGATAAGCAAGATGAAATAACTTTAAATGGGACAGTAGTTAAAGAACCAGATAATAGAGATAAAGTTCAGAGATTAAAAGTAAAAGTTGATAATTTTGGTGGCTTAGTTTTAATAACAAAAAATAGATATCCAGAATATAATTATTTAGATAAAATTGAAATTACAGGTAAGCTTAAAACACCAGCTGATTTTGGAGATTTTAATTATAAAAATTATTTATTAAAAGATGGAGTTTATTCTGTGATGGATTTTCCCAAGACAGAACTAATTTCTAGATTCGCTTCAAGTAGCTTTGGCCAATTAGGGTTTGAAAAAGTTTTATTTGTAAAACAAAAATTACGAGAATCTATAAGGCAAATATATTTACCTCCAGAAAGTTTGGTTATAGAAGGCACAATTTTGGGTGATTCTAGTGCTTTGACTCAAGAACTAAAAGATCAATTAAATATCACAGGACTTCGTCATATTATAGCAGTGTCTGGAACTCATATAATTATTTTATCTTCTATATTGATGTATTTGTTTTTATTTTTGGGGTTTTGGAGGGGGCAAGCTTTTTATGGATCTATTGCATTTATTTGGCTTTATATATTACTTACTGGGCTTCCAGCTTCAGGGATTAGAGCTGGAATTATGGCAACTTTGTTTTTATTTGCTCAGAAAATAGGCAGAAATGCTGGAGGAGAAAGAATAATAGTAATGTCCTGTGCTTTAATGCTTTTAATAAATCCTTTGCTTTTATTTTATGATATTGGTTTTCAATTATCATTTTTAGCTGTTTTGGGTTTAATTTATTTACAAAAACCAATTAATGAATTTTTAAAATTTATAGTAAGTTTTATAAAAAATAAAATAAATAAAGCAAAAAAACCTCAAAAAGAAAATGAGAAATTAGATAGTATTTTTAATATGGTTTCTGCCACATTATCAGCTCAGATTTTTACAATTCCAATTATGCTGTATAATTTTGGCAATATTTCCTTTATAGCCCCTATAACAAATATTTTGGTTTTACCTATAGTAGAATATTTAATGATTTTTGGATTTTTATCTTCAATAATTGGCATATTTTCAGAATTTTTGGGATTTATAATTTCAATTCCTAGTTATTTTTTAATTATTTATTTTTTAAAAATTTTAGAAATATTTTCGCAAGCTTGGGCAATGAAAGTTTTTGAAAATGTGCATTGGATTTGGCTTATAATTTTATATTTGATTATTATAATTTTTGTAGCTTGGGTAAAAAAGAAAGAAAGAGAAAATAGATTTTATTAAATAAAAAAGCCCCGACTCGCACATGGCGTGCCGGTGGCTTGGTTTGCATCTTGGTGACAGATTGTCTCCGCAACGCCTAGTCGATTTTGACCACTTCTGGGTTAGGGTTGACTAGACCCTTCTCCTTGTCCGTGAAGCTGAAATACAACATCACGAGTTCCAGCTCCGGAGTTCTCTTGGCAAAGAACTCTTTGATCGCAGGAAAATCCTTTTTCCCTTGGTGCGGGTCTGTGAATCCGTAGTGCTTGATGCAAGCACAATCCTCGTGCTCTGCAACAATAACCATTGTCATTGATGGGGCGGGGTGCTCCAAGATAATGTCTAGGTCGGTTTTTTCCGCTAGACACTTGCAGTCCATCAGAACTGGGTTTGCCAAGGGATCTGGCCCACCCGGAACGACGATCGGGAAGCACTCTTCCTCCATGAGCCCGTAGCGTTCCCTGATTTTCTTATACATACACAGGCGCGGGTCGGAGCAGCACACAACGATCGCCCTGACCTTTGGGGATTCGGTTTGTTGTTGCTCTTGAGAGCTGACTTTCTGGCTCGAGTTTGTCCCAATTGCAATCAGCCAAAATGTTGCTGCGACAATTGCAAGCGCTTGAACCGCATGTAAGATACTTCCCCAGGCTGTTGGCTCCGGGCCAATTACTAACCTTACCAATTTCTTCATCAATCTTCTCCTTCTTGTGAAATTGACCAAACAATGCCTAAGTCCACACAATGCCGTTAGCAAAAAGTTGCTCGAAGGTTTTGTCTTCCCGGAGAAAGTGCGCCGACACTGGTCTGCCGGGAAACATTTCTTCAATGTTCTTTGCAGCAATTACCGTGTCGTCCATTTTCTCTTGCAAACTGAAATCACATCCCTTGAATCTGGGGAACCTTCCGAGCATTTTGTAAATTCCGCAATCATGTCCAATTATTCGAAAGTTAGGCTGTGCGAAATTGTCTAATGCAAAGAGAGTGTCTTCCATGATGGCAGCAACTTTCATTGAGAAATACAATGGCCTCGCCAAGGCCGGCACGGTGCCAAATAGTCCGATAGGAGCCACAAGTTTGCCTTCTGGCACCAGCAAACGCTTGGCGTATTTCCAAGTGTTAGCTTTTTCGGCGCGCGGATCTGCACACAAAAAAAAGATGCCGTCTGCTTGTTCGCTTTTCATTGGTAACTCCTTGTCAAAGAACGATTTTTGTTAGTCAAACGACTTGACTGTAACAGATAAACATTATCATAAATTTTGTCAAATTTCAATGGTGTAACATAATTTTGGGGGTTTTGCACAGCTATTGACTTTAGGCAAGAAAAAAAATAGAATTAGACAATATCAGATAAGATATTTTAAGAAAATTTAAAGAAATTGTTGCTAGAAATAGTATTAAATATATATAAACCTAAAATGGATACAAAAAACTTTTTTCTAACAAAGTCAAAATTAAAAGAACTTAAAAAAGAGTATGAAGAATTGATTGTTCTAGAAAAGCAAAAATCAAGTGAAGGTGAAGCTCCTAAAATTTTTGAATCTGAAGATTTAAACCCTGATTTTGTAAATTTTCAAGATGATTTAAATTTCTTAAGATCTAGAATTGATGATTTAAAAAACGTATTTGAGAACCATATATTAATTAAAAATCCTCCAAAAGATAAGAAAAATGTAATTGATTTAGGGGCTAAGGTTAAGATTGATATTGATGGGCAAAAAGATGAATTTATGATTGTAGGTACTTTGGAAGCAAATCCAATGCTTGGCAAAATTAGTAATGAATCTCCTGTGGGAGCTGCTTTAATAGGTCATAAAGTTGGAGATGAGATAATAGTGCCATCTCCTGTAAAAACAATTTATAAAATAAAAAGCATTAAATACGAAATAAGCTAGTCTTATTAAATTTATGACAAATGTTTTAAAGTTTTTAAATCAAGTTACTAAGCTTAAAGAAACTCCAAGGCAAGGTTGGGTTTTGCGTGGAATTAAAAACCCAGAAAGTATCGCAGATCATAGTTTTAGAGTAGCTTTGATGGCTTGGGTGTTAGGTAAACAAAAAAATAATCTTAATCTTGAGAAAATTATTAAAATGGCTTTAGCTCATGATTTGTGTGAAGTATATGCTGGAGATATTACTCCTTATGATACAATATTGCCCAAAGATCCTAAGAAGAGAAAAGAAATGCTCAAAACTTGGCCTAAATTTACAGAATCTCAAAAAAAGAAAATATCTGAAAAAAAATATATTAAAGAAAAGCAAGGCTTAGAAAAATTAATAAAGGATTTGCCTGCAAACTTAAGTAAAGAGATAAAAGCTTTGTGGCAAGATTATGAAAAAAGATTAAGTCCAGAAAGTAGATTTTTAAGACAAATAGATAGAGCAGAAAATTTATTACAATCTTTGGAATACTGGCAAAAAAATAAAAATTTACCTCAAAAAGCATGGTGGGTTCAGGCAAATCAACTTTTTGATGATAAAACAATAATTGATTTTGTAGAACATATGGATAAAGAATTTTACAAAACTCATAAACCAAAACATTAAAAAATAATTTTAGAAAATCTCTGTAAAAGGAGATTTTTTATTTACATGTTTAAAAATTTCTGATAGTATCTATTTGTCAGTTTGTTGTTCTTTCGAGACTTTATTGTGGAGAACCTAAGATGGCCAAGAGTAATTTCATTAAATTGGGCAAGGGTAGGTGGGTTAGTGTTTGGATTAGTTCTGTTGGTAAAGACCCTTTACAAGAAATTGCAAGAGAAACAGGTAGTGTGATCGGATCTAAGGTAAGGTGCTTTTATTGCGACAATAGAAGCGGAAGCGGTTTTGATTTTTTCTGGAGGAAAGATCTTAATCCACATGCTGTAGCTGGAGCATTAAACAAGCTAGCTAATATTCTTAAAGCTAAAATTTCATTTGATGATTGCATTGGAGTAATGGGCCACAGAATTGTAGGGATCAGCTGATATTTTAAGGAGTATAGGTTATGGCAGATAAACTAAAAGAAATTGTGATGGAAGCAGATGAAGTCAATGTAATTTTGCGCTTATTGGAGATTGCACTGATTACGCAGAATTTGAAAGGATTATTCAGTGGAAATGAAAAACAATCTATGAGAAAGGCTTATAAGAAAATTTCTGGCAATGATATTTGATATTGTTGTCAGTTTAAAACTCGCTTGAGCTGGGCAACCAGCTCTTTTTGTTTGCAAAAAGTTTAATTTTAAT
>CAINWR010000028.1 GCA_903854535.1 Candidatus Staskawiczbacteria bacterium
GAAAAATTATAATTAGCTGGAGGTGTTACTGTGCAATTAATATCTCCTGGAGCACAAGATGGATCCAAAGTTTCTCCTGGACTATAAGTACTTACGGGCGGAGCTGCAATTATGTATATTACAGAACAAAATAATCCAGCCAATATAATGCTTGCTAAAATAGCTCTTGAAGAATTTTGGAAACTAAATATGCAAATTATTTTTGTTACTTTAAAAACAACTAGAGACAATCTCTTTATGTTTTGAAAAAATGATATTAAAATTTTAAATAAATTTAAGTCCATTAATCTAATAAATTCTGTTCAAAATTATTTGCAAAACAAATTTCGGAAATTACTTTCCTGTTTGCTTGCAAGCATATTTATTAAGTAATTTTACCACAAAAAAATCATTGTCAACAAGAGGGCGAAACGCCCAAAACTGTGGATAACTTTTTATAAATTTTAGCAATAAAAAACACCACTTTTTTGTGATGATTTTTATAATCCAGCCAAGCCACAAAGTGGCACAAAAGATTCTCTAAAATTTAAGTGGGTTTTCGCATATCACGACCACGGCCGAGACAAATATAGAAATCCCATAAGAAAATAATATACAGAATCATTTGTAAGGCTAGATTAACTTAATTATACAGCAAACAAAAACCGAGTCAAGTTAACTCGGTTTTGTTGTATATATTTTTATTCTTTTATTTTCTTGCTCAAATTTTCAATAATCTTCCCTGCTGTATCTTTTCCACCAAGCCCAATTGCAAGCCCAATACCCAGAGCCAAAGCGCCAATAACTCCATATACGATTCCTGTATAAAGAGTTTTGATTAATAAACTTGTTGGCAAAAGTTGATCTAAAATCAAGAAAATTGTAAAAATCCAAATTGCCCATTTTACAATTGATGAAGCTAAATATCCATAGCCAACTTTCATTTTTTCCACAGCAACCCTAACAATCTTTTCAATTATATCAGAAATAATTACTGCAACTACAAATACTAATATTGCCACAATTACTCTTGGTATATAATCTAATACACTTGTCAAAAAACCTGCAAATTCTGTAAGCTTTAAAATATCTACAGCAACAAGCAAAGAAACTACCACAAATACCCACTTAATAATTGCTCCTATAAATCCTGAGGCATCTACATCAATCTCTGCTCTTTGCATTGCTTTTTTCCAACCCTCTTTTTCAAACAATTTGTTAAATTTTACTGATTTTAAAATCTCTGTAACTAATTTTCCAATACCTACAGATATCAAATATCCAATTGTAAAAACTATTATTGCTAAAATCAAATTCGCAATAACCTCTACTACACCGCGTAGAGCTGGTTGAATAATTTCCAAAAATGAAATATAATCCATGTTTAAATTTTACTTAATTAAATAGTTTTATTTTACAAAATTAGAATTTTCTAATAATTTAAAAAATCCCATTTAACTAAGTAGATTTTTAATATTTATTAAATACAAAGCTCGACCTTTGCTATATATTGATTATCAAACAACCAGAAAATAAAATCAAGCCCCAGTCTGTGGAAAACTACAATTTATTGTCTTTTATTTTCTGACGAATATCTTCTACAAAACTATTAAAAAAATATAAATTATGAAAAGTTAATAAACGCATAGCTGTAATTTCTTTAGCACGCAATAAGTGACAAATATAATTTTTCTTATAATTTAAACAAACATTACAAACGCAATCTTTATCTAGAGGGTCTTTGTTGCTTAAATATTTTGATTTATTTAAATCTAATTTACCTTGCATGGTAAATGCAATGCCCCTTCTTGCATAATGAGTAGGCACTGTGCAATCAAAAGTATCTATACCTGATTTTATAATTTTCTCCATATCTTCTAAATAACCAATTCCAAGCAAATGTCTTGGCTTTTTCTCTGGCAAAATTTCAGTTACCCAATTAATCATTTTTTGCATTATTTTTTTATCATTTCCAAACTCTCCACCAATCCCAAAACCATCAAAAGGTAAACTGCCAATAAATTCTGCTGATTCTTGTCTTAGATCTTTAAATCTCCCACCCTGCACAATACCATAAAGCGCAGATTTTGATTTTCTAGCTTCAAGACAAATTTTTGCCCAATCATGGGTTTTCTCTAAAGATTTTTTAGTATATTCAAAACTTGCGTTTGGTGGAGTACATTCATCAAAAGCAAAAATAATATCTGCTCCTAATTTCTCTTGTATTTTAATAGATTCTTTAGGCCCCAAAAACAATTCACTACCATTTATGGGCGATTTAAAATAAACTCCATTATCAGTAATTTTTATAGATTTTGGTTGTTGGCCTAATTTTATATCTTTTTGACCTTGATTATGATTTTTAAGTAATTTACCAATATGTAAGTCTTGCCCAAAACCTAAAGAAAATACTTGAAACCCCCCAGAATCTGTCATAATTGGTTTTGGCCAGTTCATAAAATTATGTAATTTACCAGCATTTTCTACAAACTTCTCTCCAGGTTTTAAATGCAAATGGAAAGTATTTGAAATTAAAATTTGACTTTTAGTTTGTAAAACCTCTTCTGAAGTTAATGTTTTTACTACTGCTTGAGTTGCTACAGGAACCAAACAAGGAGTTTCTACAACCCCATGACTAGTTTCCAAAAACCCTAATCTTGCATTACTTAATTTTGATTTTTTGGATATTTTAAAACTTATCATAAATTTATCTTTATAGTACAACTTATTGACAAAAAAATAAACCTTGACAAACACTCCATAAAGAGTATAATTAAGATAATTAAGTCGCGCTATATATTTTTAAGTTTCAATTTTTTAAATGAAAATTCAAAACTCAAATAATATAACGGCTTTAATTTAAAAAGGTCGTTATATTAAGTAAAACTAGCGGTACAAAATATCGCAAAAAAAATGTTTTTTGGAAATAAAAAAGATTCAGGTTTTGCCCCAAGACCAAAAGTCCAAGGCAATTGGAAATGCGCAGGATGTGGAGCTGAAATAACAGAGCTTCCATTTGAGCCATCTGGTGATAGACCAGTACATTGTAAAGATTGCTGGAAAAAAAATAAGCCTCAAAGAAATGATAGCTTTGCCCCAAGACCAAAAGTCCAAGGCAATTGGAAATGCTCTGATTGTGGAACTACAATTTCAGAACTTCCATTTGAGCCATCAGCAGATAGACCAATTTACTGCAGAGATTGTTGGAAGAAAAATGCTCCAGCAAAATTTGGTAGATAATTCAAAACAAAGCAAAAAACGACTTTAAAAGTCGTTTTTTGTTATATAAATTTACTATAATTGATTAGATTTATTTTGACCTTTTTTACTAAAAACAAAAATATAAAGTATTTCTAAGATTCCAACTGTATTTAATATAAGCAAAACCACAAACCAATCTATTCTTTTATTTTGAGCTGATTTCCAAAGAGCAATCCCCTTCCACACCAAAGACCAAATCATCAAAACCAAAAAACCTAAAATCAATAATAATACTTGTTCTGGAGTTAATCCACTAATATTAGAACACTGTAAATACATTTTATTTTAACTAGAAATTAGAAATTTAAATTTTCAATAAATAAATTTAAATTCCAAATTGAAAGTTATGTTAATTATAACGATTTTTATTTATTTCATATCCAGCTACGCCAAAAGACACTGCTACATTTAAAGATTCTTTTTTCCCTCGCATTGGCAATTCAATAATTTTGTCGCACAATGATAAAACCTTTTTACTAACGCCGTCTACTTCATTACCCAAAATTAAAGCTAAGGGGAATTTTGGTTTAAATTTATC
>CAINWR010000029.1 GCA_903854535.1 Candidatus Staskawiczbacteria bacterium
AAATTTTAAAGATTTTAATTAATTATAAATATATGAAAAAAGTAATTTTATTTTTTGCGTTATTATCTATTGTTTTATTTTCTTCTTCTGTAAATGCCTTAACTGAGCAAGAAAGGCAAAATTTGATAAATCAAATTCAACAGCAAATTTACCAATTGCAATTACAACTGCAAGCACAAACTCAATCGCAAAATCAAATAAATGGAATCTGGTGTTATAATTTTAGTCAAGATCTTAGTGTGGGGAGTTATGGGCAAGAAGTATATAATTTAAAAACAGCTTTAAATAAAGAAGGCGTGCTTGATACGAGCTTAATAAATTATAATTTTGATACATTTGCTTATGATGCTGTAATTGCATTTCAGAATAAATACAAAAAAGAAATATTAACTCCTAATGGATTAAAATATGCTACAGGAAAAGTTGGTCAAGCAACAAGAGCAAAATTAAATAAAATTTATAGTTGTAGCTTGATATCTAATTGTACTCCATCTTGGATTTGTTCTGATTGGAGTAATTGTAGTAATAATAAACAAACTAGAAAATGTTCTGATGCAAGAAATTGCAATACAGTTTTAGGTAAACCTTTAGAATCTCAGCCTTGCACAACCCCAAAAGTTGAAATTCTGGGCAACAATATTGCTAATAAAGTTTCTATTAATTATGGAGAATCATTAGTTTTATCTTGGCAGAGTACGAATGTAGTCTCTTGTTTTGCTTCTGGTAATTGGTCTGGATCTAAAAATACTTCAGGGCTTGAGAATTTAGGGAACTTGATATCTTCAAGAATATACAATATATCTTGTGTTGATGCTTATGGAAAAATTGCATCAGATACCTTGACTGTCAATGTAATATCTTCATTAGTGAATATAAAATTAAATGGATCAGATAGCACAATATATTTAGATGCTGGTAAATCTGTTAAAATTTCTTGGACAGCTGAAGGTGTTAAATCTTGTAGAGCAACAGGAGATTGGTCTGGATTAAAAGAATTATCAGGCTCTGAATCAACTGGTTTTTTATATTATGCAAAGAAATATATTTATGGGATTATTTGTCTCAAGGAAGATAATCAAAGTATTAGTGATGTTGTTGAAGTAATTGTAAATTCTCCAGTTGTAACTATTAAAGCAAATAGCAAAATTGATTCTTTAGAGATATTATCAGGCAGTAATGTAAATTTGAGTTGGATTGGCAGTGGAGTTGTCTCTTGTAATGCTTTGGGTGATTGGTCAGGCGTAAAGAAAATATCAGGATCAGAATCTGTGAGCAGTATATTGTCATCAAAATTCTATGTTATAGAATGCTCAGATAATTTAGGGAATAAAATTAGTGATACAGTTTCAGTAAGCATAAAATAGTGATATAATAAATAAATATGATAAATAAAATTTTAGGTTATATAATTTTAGCAATTGGATTAATTATTATTTTGGGAGTAATTTGGCAGAGTTATAATATTTTTAATGGGAAAATATTAGCACCTGAAATATTCAAAGATCCAATAAATATCACAAAAAAGAGTCAAGGTTCTAGTGTTAATTCTTTTGATATTCAAGCACAAACACAAAAAATAATGCAAGAAGCTATACAAGAACAAATAAGTAGTATTTTGCCATCTGGATCATTGACTAAAATTTTAAATTTAATTGTTTGGTCAATATTTGCAGGCATTATAATTTTTGCAGGTAGTGTTATTTCAGGAATTGGAATAAAATTATTAAAAAATTAAAGTTTTATGAAAGAGATTGTAAAGAATGAGAATATTATAGTAGATTGGATTATGTGGCATTTTTGGGAAATGCCAAAGTTTTTAGTTGCTATATGGAACAATTATATTATGTTTGCAGTAAATTTTTTTTCCTTACCACAATTATTAAAAACTTTATTTTCTCCATGGAGAAGAAATGCTTGGGTCTTTCCAAAAATTTTTGATATTCAAGAATATGCAAATGTTTTTATATCAAATATATTTTCAAGATTAATTGGTTTTGGAATGAGAATTATTTTGATTATTGCAGGAGCTGTATTTCAGATATTTATTTTATTAGCTGGCATTATTATTATTTTGTTATGGATATTAATTCCTTTTATTATTATTTTGGGGATTCTTTTAATTTCTATATAATTCTATGAATAATTTTGATATAAAAAAATCCAAAGTTGCTAGATTGGTAAAGTTTGATATTTTAAGAATAATAAATATTCTAAATTTTTTAAGTAAATTGTTTTTATTTTTGTTCATAATTTCTATTTTATTTTTTATTGTTTCATATATTGAAGATTTTCCCGTATTATTGAACCTTAAAGTTCCTATATTGTTTTTAATTTTATTTTTAACATCTTTTGAAGCTGTAATATTCCTTAAATCTAAAAAAATTAAATTACAATTAAATATTGGCTTATCTGATGCTATTGCAAATCAAGATAAATATAATTTAGCAGAATTTCTAGATATTATGTCAGCAAAGCTCGTTTTAAATACTGTGAAGTTTTGTAATAGTAGAAAATTATTTCAAGTAAATTCAACAGCTTTATTATATGTATCTGTGAGAGATAGTAAAGAAATTAATTTGCTTTGTTTTAGGCTTGGCATTGATTCTAAGAAATTTTTGTTAGATATTAAGAATTTTATTGAAAAATCAATTAAGAGTGATAATGCTTTAAATCCTTTTTCTGAAGACTTCTTAAAAGTTATTTTAGATGCAGGCAAATTATCTGTTCAAAGGAATCATAATGTGATAGGGGAAAAAGAAATTTTAGTTGCTTTAGCTAGGAATAATGATTTTTTCAAAAAAGCACTTATTGAGTATGATATCAAAATTAGTGATATTGAGAATTTAACTTTATGGCTGGACTCTATAGAAGAAAGATTAGCTAAAAATAAAAGATTTTGGTCATATGAAAATTTATCTAGAATTGGAACTACTGGGAAAGATTGGTCATCTGGTTATACTATTAATCTAGATCAATATTCTATTGATTGGAGGAATGTTGTCTCAAAATGGCTTTTAAGAGAAGTAATAGGCCATCAAAAAGAAATTGAAGAGGTTCAAATGGTGCTAGCAAGATCTAGCTTGTCAAATGCTTTAATAGTTGGTGATCCTGGAACTGGCAGAAAAAGCATTGTAGAGTCTGTGGCGCAAAAATGTTATTTAGGTCAAAGCCTGCCAGAATTAAATAGTAGAAGGGTTGTTGAGCTTGATATGACAGCTTTATTATCTCAAATTCAAGATCCTGAGAAATTAGAGACTATTTTAGATAAAATATTTGAAGAAGTTGCTTTATCTGGTAATGTAATTTTAGTTATAGATGAATTACAAAATTATGTTGGACAAAAAATTGCGAAAGCAGGTGCTTTTGATATTTCTGGGATTTTGGCAAAGTATTTAGCTATACCAAGTTTTCAATTTATTGGTATAACTTCTTATGCAGGGCTTCATAATAATATTGAAACAAATCCATCATTTTTAGAATATTTTAGGAAAATTGAAGTATCTGAAGTTACTGAAATAGAAACAATCAAAATTTTGCAAAATATGGCCTTAGAGCTTGAAGCGAAATATAAAATTCTTATTATATATCCTACAATAAGAGAAATAGTTAATTTAACTGGAAGATATTTCCCAAGCACGCCTTTTCCTAAAAAAGCAATAGATGTTTTAGATGAAGCTGTTGTTTATGTTGGTACTTTAAGAGAAAAGATTGTAATGCCACATCATGTTGCTAAAATTATTTCAGATAAAACTCAAATTCCAGTAGGTAAAATGGAATTTAAAGAAAAAGAAGTTCTACTTAATTTAGAAAAATTAATTCATGAGAGAATCGTAAATCAATCAGAAGCTGTAGAAGAAATTTCTATTGCTATGAGAAGAGCAAGAGCTGGTATTGCTTCTAAAAAAAGACCAATGGGAACTTTTTTATTTTTGGGGCCTACTGGAGTTGGTAAAACAGAGACATCCAAAGCTTTAGCGCAAATTTATTTTGGTTCTGAAGATAAAATGATAAGAATAGATATGTCTGAATTTCAATCAATTGCAGATATTCCAAGATTAATTGGAGCTATATCTCCAGTAGAAATGCAAGGACTTTTAACTACTCCTGTAAGAGAAACTCCGTTTTCTTTAGTGTTATTAGATGAAATAGAAAAAGCTCACCAAAATATTTTGAATTTATTTTTACAAGTATTAGATGAAGGGCATATTACAGATGGGCAAGGTAGGAAAGTAATGTTTACAAATACTATTATTATTTGCACATCTAATGCTGGGGCTAATGATATATTTAAAGCTTTAGAATCTGGTGAAAAAATAAATAAAGAAAATATATTAAAAACACTTTTTGAAAAAAATATATTTAGACCAGAATTTGTAAATCGTTTTGATGCTACAATATTATTTCACCCCCTTACAAAAGATAATTTATTGCAAATAGCTCAATTAAGTTTATTGAGTTTGCAAAAAAATCTTAAGGAAAAAGAAATTGATTTTATAATTACAGATAAACTTAAAGATAAAATTGTTGAATTATCTTATAAGCCAGAGTTTGGAGCTCGTGAGATGCGCCGTGTTGTACAAGATAAGGTTGAAAACAGCATAGCTTCTGCTTTATTGTCTGATAAACTTGCTAAAGGGCAAAAATTTGAAGTTGATCCAGAAACTTTTCAGATAATCATAAACCCAGTTGAATAAAATATATTATGTAAAAGTGGGAAAAGTGGGCTAAAATGCCTGCTTTTTGATTTACGACTAAAAATAGATAAAAATTTAAAATATGTAAACCTTGGGCTGTGGATAACTATGGTATTTTACGACTATTTTTTGATTTTTGAGGGGGTATTGACCTTAAGCTATGAAATGGAGTATAAAGAATATGAAGTGGGAAGATGTGGATAACTGTGGGAAAACTCAATTTTCCTGTGGATAAGTTAAAAGCTGTATTTTAAAGCAATTTATGCTTATCTGGGAATACAGCAAGTTTAAAACTCTCTGCGAATTGCGAATTATCAAGTGTGCAAGAATGACGGAAAATAGTGCCAATAGGCCAGCTTTATGCAATTTCCGTATAAAATAAAAAAATGCAATTTGATTTAAGTTTGCAGTTCGTAGAGAGGCCACTTCTATAATTAATTAAATAATTTTCAGTTTCATGCTTATTGGTCAATATGAACACACAATTGATAGCAAGAAAAGATTATCACTTCCTGTAAAGTTCAGAGGAGAGTTGGGTTGCAAAGTGATTGTAACAAGAGGAGTTGAGAATTGTTTAAGTATTTACACAGAAGCAGAGTGGCAAAAGGTTGCAGAGAAATTAAGCTCTCTTCCAATATCACAAGTTGAGGCAAGATCATTTGCAAGAATTATTTTATCAGGAGCTATGGAGGTTGTTTTAGATAAATTAGGAAGGATTTTAATACCAGATTATTTAAAAGATTACGCTAATTTAAAAAAGAATGTAACAATTTGTGGCTTATCAAATAGAATTGAAATTTGGGATTCTGTAAAATGGGATGAGTATCGCAAAAATGCTGAAAAGGGCGTAGAAGAAATTGTTTCAAAATTAGGACCACTTGGAATATAAGGGAGCGAAGCGAACACTTATACCCGACTTATAATTAATAAATAAAAGGGTATAAAAAATTATGCATATACCCGTATTGTTAAACGAAGTTATAGAATATCTTGACCCAAAACCAAATGAAAATTTTGTTGATTGTACAATAGGGCAAGGAGGGCACACAAAATTAATTTTAGATAAAATATCTCCAAATGGAAAAGTTTTAGGGATTGATCTTGATAAAAAGCAAATTGATAATTGTAAGCATCTTAAAGATAATTTTAAAGAAAGATTGATTTTAGTAAGTGGTAATTATGCTAATATAGAAAATATTTTGCAAGAAGCAAATTTCTCTTCTGTAGATGGGATTTTAGCAGATGTTGGATTTTCTTCATTTCAATTAGAGGAGGGGAATAAAGGATTTTCATTTTTAAAAAATGAAAATTTAGATATGAGGTATAATACAGAAATTCAAAATGAACTTACTGCAAAAGTAATTGTAAATGAATGGACAGAAGAGAATTTGAAAAGAATTTTAGAAGAATATGGAGAGGAAAAGTTTGCAAAACAAATTGCTAAAAAAATTATAGAAGAAAGATCCCTTCGACTTCGCTCAGGGCGAGAAAAAATAGAGACAACATTTGATTTGGTAGAAATAATAAAAAAAGCAATCCCTTTGAAATTTCAACATGATAGAATCCATTATGCGACAAGAACATTCCAAGCTTTAAGAATAGTAGTTAATGGAGAATTGGAAAATTTAAGAAAATTATTATCACAAGCTGTTTCAGTTTTAAATAAAGATGGAAGGTTGGTTATTATATCTTTTCATTCTCTAGAAGATAGAATTGTTAAAAGCTATTTTAATGAAGAATTTAAAAATAATAATATTAAAATATTAACTAAAAAGCCTATCACAGCTCAAGATCAAGAAATCATGGATAATCCACGAGCCAGATCTGCAAAGCTGAGAGCAATAATAAAAATATGACAACTTTAGCTTATTCAATTTCAAAAGTTAAATCAGTTTCTTTGACTATGCCAATAATCAATTGGAGAAAAATATATTTTATTGGTGCTATTTTTACTATTGCCTTAGTATTTTTTTCCTTAATTTATTACGTATTTGGGGTTAATGATCTTACAAAAGGTGCTTATCTTATCAAAAATTATAATAAAGAGATAAAGAGCTTATCATCAGAAAATGCAAAACTACAAACAAATTTAGCTGAAATAGGATTTCTGGGCAATGTGCAAGAGAAAGCAAAAGAGTTGAGTTTTCAGAAAGTAAAAGATGTAAATTATATTCAGATCAATAATTTGGAAGTATTGAGTATAAGGTAAAAAATTATTATGAAAAATTGGAGAATTAAATTAATATTTATTTTGTTTTTTATTTTTGCCTTTATTATATCTGGGCGTTTATTTTTTTTACAAATAATTAATTATAAATTTTATCAATCACAAGCTTTAGGACAGCAAGCTGGGTTCTCTGAAGTAGTTGGGAAAAGGGGGCAAATATTTATTCAAAATAGCCAAGAGAGTAAGGGGAGGTCTGGTTCTGGGGAGATAAAAAGTTTTGCAATAAATAAGAATTTTTGGATACTTTCAGTAGTTGTAGATGAAATTGAAAATAAAGATAATTTTGCTGATTCAATTAGTAGTATTATTCCAGAATCTAAGAATGATATTTTAAATAAAATTGACGGCAAGAACGGGTATACAGTAATAAAAAAAAATATTTCTGACTTAGAAAAAAATCAAATTGAAAATCTTAATTTAAAAGGCTTGAGGTTTGAATCAGTAACTACAAGATATTATACTCAAGGAGATTTAGCTTCTCATGTAATAGGCTTTGTTAATGGCAATAGTGTTGGTCAATATGGAATTGAAGGATATTATAATGATATATTGTCTGGAAAATCTGGTATTAAAGAGAAAAAAACTGGTTTAGATTCAATAGGCATAGAATATGATGCGCAAAATCTAAATGGTTCAGATGTATATTTAACTCTTGATTACAATATACAATTTCAAGCTGAATCATTATTAAAAGAAGCAAAAAAAAATATTGATATTGATTCTGGTCAAATTATTGTTATGAAACCAGACTCAGGTAGGATTTTAGCAATGGCTAATTACCCAACGTTTGATTTAAATGAATATAGTAAAGAGACTAATATGGAAGTTTTTCAAAATTCCTGTGTGCAAAAGATATTTGAGCATGGGTCTGTTCAAAAACCAATTACAATGGCCATAGCAATAAATGAAGGTAAAATTAATCCTGATACAACTTATACTGATCTAGGATTTTTGAAAATAGGGCCTGCAACTATATATAATTATGATCGCAAAAAATATGGGCTTCAAACAATGACAGGAGTTTTGGAAAAATCTATAAATACGGGTGCTGTTTTCGCAGAAGAATTAGTTGACGATAAAGTATACTTAGAATATCTTGATAAGTTTGGATTAAATAAAAAAACCAATATTGATTTACAGGGTGAATCATATTCTGAAAACAATATTTTAAAGCAAGGTAGGCAAATAAATTTAGCTACTTCTAGTTTTGGTCAAGGCATTGAAATGACTCCAATTCAATTGATAACTGCTTTTTCATCTATAGCAAATGGTGGCAAAATTATTAAACCACATTTATTAGATAAAGTTGTTAATGGTAGTAATGAAGATATAAACAATTCAGTTGTCTATGATCAAGTTATTACTCAGCAAACTGCTTTGCAGGTTTCAAAGATGCTAACTAGTGTGGTTGATAATGGTTTTGGAAAAGGAGCTAAAGTTCCTGGATATTATTTTGCTGGTAAAACAGGTACTGCTCAGGTACCAATTAAAGGTGGTTATGATGCAAATAAAACAATTCAAAGCTTTATTGGATTTGGACCAGTATCAGATCCTCAATTTGTTATTTTAGTTAAATTAGATAATCCAAAAGTGCCTGTATCAAGTATTTCAGCTACTCCTATTTTTAAAAAATTAGCAGAATATATAATTAATTATTGGCAAATTCCGCCAGATTATACAAAATGACAAAAATTATAATTATTGATAGTCAACAAAAAAATAATGATGAAATTTTAATTTCAAAGGTTTTGAATGGCAAATTTTCTCCAGAAATTAAATTTTTAGATTTCAAGGATTTTAAAAAAAGTAACTTTGACGATTGTGAAACTTATATTTTATATAATTCAGATAATGATATGACAGAAGAAATTAAAGAAAGTGTTTGTAAGAAAGTTGATTTTGGATTTAATGATAATGCAAGCTTTAGGGCGAGTGATGTAAATATTACTAATGAATCAATAAATTTTAAATTAAATTTTAGGGGTAACTCTGTGCCGATTTGGCTTGTAAATTATAATCATACAAATAATGCAGATGAAATTTATAGTATTTTATCTGCAATTTGCGTTGGTGATATTGTGGGAATGAACATAGTTGAAATTTCTGAAAATTTAAAAAAATAAATAGACAATATTTATTTTTTATGATAGAAATAAATAACTTCTGGCCCTATCGTCTAGCCTGGTCTAGGACACGTGGTTCTCATCCACGAAACACCAGTTCAAATCTGGTTAGGGTCACTGATTTTTTTTCGGGTTTCCCCTTACGGGGGACCACCCGCAGGGTGGCAAATCCCGATGGGGTCACACTGCTTCGCCAAGGTTTCGCAGTGCAAGCAAATGGGGATAACTTCCTCTTTTTTTATTGTAGAAAAATTGATATAATAAAATAATTATAAGTAACCATTAATGGATTTAAAAAGTTTATTTAAAAATTATATTTTTCCTATATCTACAATCGCAGGATCAATAATTGGTGTTGGTTTTTTTTCTTTGCCATATATTGCAAGCAAGGTTGGCATTTGGATAATGCTTTTTTATTTTGTTATTTTAACTGTTTTAATTTTAATTATTCACTTAATTTTTGGAGAAATAAGTTTAAATACTCCAGATAAAAAAAGATTCCCAGGATTTGTAGGTTTTTACTTAGGGAAAAATTTTCAAATGTTTTCTTTTTTATCTGTGATTTTAAGTTATTTTGCAGTACTTTTAGTTTATTTAATTGTTGGAGGAGAGTTTTTAAATTCATTGTTATCTCCTATATTTGGACAAAGCCAATTTTTTTATACTTTTATTTATTTTTTAATAGCTACAATAATTATTTATTTTGGAATTTCTGCAGTTTCTAAATTTGAATTTATTGCTTTATTATTTTTGTTTATTTCCTTTATTTTAGTTTTTATAAAAGGTTTTCCGCAATTTAATTTTTCCAATTTTTTTTCTACAAACTATTCACTACTAACTAATAATTTGTTCTTACCATATGGTGCGATTATTTTTTCTTTATGGGGAATTGGCTTAATCCCCGAAGCAGAAGAGATGCTCAAAAATAATAAAAAATCTTTTAAAAAAGTAATTATTATTTCTACTTTAATACCAGCAATATTTTTTATATTGTTTACTATTATAGTTCTTGGTATTACTGGAAATAAAACTACTGAATCTGCTTTAATCGGCTTAAATAATTATTTAGGTGATGGTATAGTGCTAATATCTCTGTTAATGGGCGTGATAATAACATTTTCTGCATTTATAACACATGGACTTAATCTAAAGAGAATTTTAAACTATGATTTAGGTGTAAAAGAAAAACAAGCAGTTATTATTACTTGCTTTACTCCAATGATCTTATTTTTATTGGGGTTTAAGTCTTTTATAAATATGATTTCTTTTGTGGGTGGAATTTTACTTGGTATAGATGGAATTATGATTTTGCTTATGTATAAAAAGATTGGTGGTAAGAAATGGCTTATTTATCCTTTGTCTTTAGTTTTTATTTTAGGAATAATTTATGAGATTATTTATTTTATAAAGTAAAATTTAATTTTATGATTTTAGAAATTGTTTTATTTATTGCGTCATGTTTTATACTTTCTTGGTTAAGCGGGCACTTGGTAAAAACTTTAGTTGAAATCGCTAAATATTTAAATTGGCGAGAGTTTATTGTAGCTTTTTTTGTCATGGCATTTGCAGCTTCTCTACCGAATTTATTTGTAGATCTTGGAGCTGTTTTGCGCGGTATGCCAGAAGTTGCTTTAGGAGATATTTTAGGTGGTAACTTAGTTGATCTTACAGTAGTATCTGCAATCGCTGTTTTATTTGCACCAAAAGAAATTAAGACTGATAGTAAAATGGTTCAAGGAACTGCGGTATTTACTTCAATTATTGCTTTATTGCCATTGCCATTAATTTTAGATGGAAGTTTAGATAGAATTGATGGTGTTATTTTAATTTTTGCTTTTATAATTTATAGTTTCTGGTTATTTTCAAAAGAAGATAGATTTAAGAAAGTTTATAGCACATCTAAGAAAAAACCAATAGCAAATTTTAAGAATTTTACATTTAATATTTTTAAAATAATTTTTTTGCTTGCATTGCTTTTATTGACATCTCAATGGATTGTTAATTCAGCTAAATATTTTTCCCAAAACTTGGGTATTTCTCTTTCTTTAGTGGGTATACTTATTGTAGGAATAGGTAATTGTTTTCCAGAAATTTATTTTTCTATAATAACTGCAAGGAAAGGTCAGGGCTGGCTTGTGTTAGGCGATCTTATGGGCGCTATAATAGTTCCAGCTACTTTAGTATTGGGATTAATTGCATTAATTAGACCTTTTGTAATAAATGATTTTTCTCCATTTGTAATCGCTAGAGTATTTTTAATATTTTCTGCTATTTTCTTTTTAGTTGTGATTCGTCGTGGTAAGAGTTTCACCAAAAAAGAAGGTTTGTTTTTGCTTTCTATTTATATATTATTTTTATTAACTGAAATTTTTAGAACTTCGTTACCATTTTAATTTTTTATTCACACTTTATATAATCAATCCTATTTTTTACATAATAGATAAATGATAAAATAATAAAATATTCATAATATAAATGAACAGTAGAATTGTATTATTATCTATATTCTCAACAGTTATTATATGCACTGCTGTTTTTTTGCCTT
>CAINWR010000030.1 GCA_903854535.1 Candidatus Staskawiczbacteria bacterium
CAAAATCTACATCTGAAAATGCAATTTCAGGATTAGTTGTTGCTATTAGTTTAACATCAGCATCATACTCTTTTAATACTTCTCTACATCCTCATTAGGCTCTTTGCCGATTTCTTCAATTTTATTTTCCAATTCACCTCCTTCTAAAGCTACTAATTCCTCATACCTTCTTTCGAAATTATGCACAAACAATTCCTTCTTTTTTTTTATTATTTCCTCATTTTCTTTTATATGTGCTTCTTGAGAACTTTTCTCTAAAGCTTCAATTTCTGCATCATAAATAGGATCTTCACCCTTATGATAATCTTTAATTTCTTCTGACATATATTTTATAATTTAATTATATTACTTAATTATATCTCAAATTCCTGAGACTGCACAGGTATGTCAATTGATAAACTCGGGATTATCTCTTTAGCTTTTTTACTTAATTCTAAAAGAGATTGTTTTTCGCCATGTACTAAAAATAAATTCTTCAAATTTTTGCAATTTTCAATATATTTTAAAAGTCCTTGTTGATCAGCATGAGCTGATAACTCATCAAGAGACATAATCTTTGTAGCAACTCTATAATCTCTTCCAAAAATTCTAGCAAAATTTTGCCCATCTCGCAATCTTCTTCCAAGTGTATTTTCTGCTTGATAGCCAGCAAATAATATAATATTATTTTTATCTCCAATATTATTTTTTAAATGATGTAAAACTCTACCACCTTCACACATTCCAGAAGCAGAAATTATTATCATGGGACCCTGCATATTATTTATCTCCTGAGATTTCTGTGAAGATTTAGTGAAATATATATTATGTGCTGTAAATACATCAATATTTTTTTTACCAAAATCTTGCCACCATTCAAAATCAAAATCTTTCTCATGACCATCAAAAAGCTCTGTAATATTTATTGCCATAGGACTGTCAATAAAAATTTTGATTTGAGGAATTCTTTTCTGAATTGTTAATTTATGTAAAATATATATTAATTCTTGAGTTCTGCCCAAAGCAAAAGCTGGCACAATAATTTTACTTTTTTGTTTAACTGCAAAATTTATAATTTCTTGCAATTCTTTTTCTGCTTCTACAATGGGCTTGTGGATTTTATTCCCATAAGTAGATTCTATAATCAAATTATCAATATTTTCCTTAGGAAATTCGGGTGACTTTAAAATTGGAGATTCACTTCTCCCCAAGTCTCCAGTGTAAACTAAATTTTTTATTGCATCTTTTTCAATAACTTCAACTACAGTAATTGCAGAACCCAAAATATGTCCTGCTTCTAAAAATTTAAATTTTATATTTTCATTTATTATTTGATAAAAATTATTTTCTCTAAAATATGGAACTGCTGTTAATTTTTGTAAAGTATTTTTAACATCTTCCTTGCTAAAGAGAGGCTCTATAGCTTCTGATTCTTTTCTAATATGCTTATTAAAATATTTTGCATCTTGAAGTTGTAATTCAGCAGAATCTTCTAAAATATATTTTACAATTTCTTTTGTTGCTAAAGTGCAATAAATTTTCCCTTTAAATCCATTTTTAACTAAAATAGGCAAAGCACCAGAATGATCTAAATGTGCGTGTGATAAAATTACAGCATCAATTTCTCTGGCATCAAAAGGTAAATTTCTATTTTGCAAATTAGATTGAGCACGTTTTCCTTGAAAAGCTCCACAATCTAAAAGCAACTTAAAACCATTTACTTCCAACAAATGCTTTGATCCTGTTACATTTTCCGTTGCCCCATAAAAACTTATATTCATATATTTTTATCTTAATTTTTTCTGTCGGGCTGGCCGAAATCGCATCGGCACTAAATCGTCCCGAACGACTCGTGCTACTGTTACACTACAGCCCGTAAATTTTAAGTGACCCAGTATTTGGCTTTTACCATATTATCTTCTTTAGTCTCCACACCTTCAATTGCTAAATCAGCTTTCTTGGCTAAATTTTGTAATTCTGCATCTGGTAATTTCCCTAACTTTTCAATTTCTTTTTCTAAAAATTCTTTTTTATTATTTTCTGGATTATTAAGAACTTGCTCAAGCAAAATATCCAAAATCTGCCCAATTTTTGGCCCTGGTTTAACATTTAAAATTTGCATAACATCTTGACCATTTACTTTAAGCATTTTAACTGAAATTGGATCTTTGGAAACTTTCTCAATTAAATATTTTAAATGCCTTAATTTATATGGCTCTGCTTTTGGCACGCCACTTCCAATTCTATCTGCTTGCCTTACTTGCAAAAGCTCTTCCATAGAATCTAGCCCAACCTGCTTTATTAATCTTCTTACAGAGCTCTCAGTAACTTCATCTACATTATAATAGAATAAATGATATCTTACTAATTTAGTAATTTTTTCAACATCTTTCTTTGGAAATTTCAATCTATTTAAAATCTGAAATGTAATTTTTGCTCCCACAATTTCGTGATTATAAAAAGTAGAATTTTCACCTTCACCTACTTTTACTCTGGGTTTTGCAATATCATGCAAAAGAGAAGCTAATCTTACATAAAAATTAAAATCTTTTTTTACTGCATATTCTAATGCTTTTACCGCATGCTCATAACAATCAAACTTATGATGTTTATTTTGTCCAATACCAATATTTTCAAGCAATTCTGGTAGAATATATTTTAACAATCCTAATTCTCGCAATAATTCTATTCCTTTGCTAGCATTTTGACTCATTATAATTTTTACAAATTCATCTCTAATTCTTTCTTGAGACACAGCTTCAAGCCAAATAGAATTTTCCTTAATTGCTTTGGCAGTTTTTTCTTCAATTGCAAAATCAAGAGTTGTGGCAAATCTTACAGCTCTTAGCATTCTTAAAGCATCTTCAGAAAATCTTTCTTTAGCATTACCCACAGTTCTAATTATCTTATCTTTTAAATCTTTTTGTCCTTCAAAATTGTCAACGACTTCTATTTTCTGTTTTCTATTTTCTGTTTTCTCACTTATAGCCATTGCATTTATAGTAAAATCTCTTCTGCTCAAATCTTCTGCTAAAGTTTCTGCATATTTTACTTGATCTGGGTGGCGCTTATCAGAATATCCTTGTTCTGTTCTATAAGTTGTAACTTCAACCTCATTATCATCTATCCTTACAGTAACTGTTAAAAATTTATTTTCATAAAAACTATCTGGAAAAATTTTTTGTATTTCTTCTGGCTTAGCATTAGTAGTAACATCCCAATCATTAGGTATATGGTCAAATCCTTCGACTTCGCTCAGAACAAAGTCACGCACGCATCCGCCCACAATATAAGCTTCAAAGCCAGCTTCAATTAATTTCTGCAATATAAATTTTACATATTTTGGAATTTTCATAGTTTATTTACTTTAGCTTAAAAATTGATTTATTTCAAATTTTTAGGTATTATAATTTAATACTGCCCTCGTGGTGAAATGGATATCATAACTGGCTTCGAACCAGTTGTTGTGGGTTCGAGTCCTGCCGAGGGCACACTTAACAAGCTCAGTGTAAACATAATTATTAATTTTAATCTTAAAATTATGAAAAAAATATTTTCAACATTATTACTTTCTTTAATATTATTAACTCCAACAACAATATTAGCTGGTTATGATTCAGCTTGTGGCGCTGGCATAGTACCATGTGGTTGCGGAGATCCTATAATTGGACCTGATGGAAAATGCACTAATTGCTGTGAACTTTCAGATATTTTTGTAATGCTAAACAATGTATATGGATTTATGATTAAATATATCGCAACAACATTAGCCACAATAATGATAATTGTAGGCGCTGTATTTATGATGATATCAGCTGGCAATCCAAACCTTGCAGGAACAGGTAGAAAAATGGTATACTCTGCTATCATTGGAATGATATTAGTTTTTGGTTCATGGCTTATAATAAATTCTTTATTAGAATTAATTGGATACAAAGCTCCAGGAGGGGTGCCTTGGTATTCTATATAGAATAAATTTACGCCCCTGTAGCTCAACTGGCAGAGCAGATCCCTCTTAAGGATAAGGTTCTGGGTTCGATTCCCAGCGGGGGCACTCTTTACAAAATCAAATAAATAGTATAAGATAGACAATATAGTTTTGAGGTTAGGATTTTATGGTTTAGCAATGCTACACCCTAAACGCTATACCCTAAACGATAATTATGGTATTAGATAAAAAAATAAAAGAAAAAATTGTAAAAGAACACGGAGTTCACGATAAAGATACAGGATCTGCTGATGTGCAAATTGGTTTATTAACAAAAGAAATTGATAAATTAGTATTGCATTTAAAAAAACACAAGAAAGATGAGCACTCAAAAAGAGGTTTAGTCAGAATGGTAGTAAAGAGAAAAAAGCTTTTAGCTTATCTTAAGAAAGAAAATGAGAAAAGATATTTGGCTATTATTAAAAAAATTGGTCTAAAAAAATAATTTTTTAACATAATGGCAATAGTCAAACCAAAAGAACAAAGAGTAGAAGTATTAATTGATGTTCAAAACCTTTACCATTCAGCTAAGCATTTACATAAAGCAAGAGTAAATTTTGCAGAAGTTTTAAAACAAGCTATTTCTGGAAGAAAGTTTATTAGAGCTTTTGGTTATGTGGTGCGTACAAAAACCGGTGAAGAAAAGCCGTTTTTTGATGCTTTAACTAAGCTTGGTATTGAAACTCGCGTAAGAGATTTACAAGAATTTTATGGTGGAGCTAAAAAAGCAGATTGGGATGTGGGAATTGTAATTGATGCCATAAGAACAGCTTCAAGTTTGGATGTAATTGTATTAGTTTCTGGAGATGGAGATTTTATTGCTCTTGTAGAATATTTAAAAAACCAAGGCAAGCGTGTAGAAGTAATGGCATTTGGCAGAACAGCTTCTGGCAAACTCAAAGAAATAGCAGATGAGTTTATAGATTTGGATCAACAACTCAACAAATTCTTATTAAAATAAAAAACTTCGGACACTCGCCCGATTTTTTTATGCAAAAGAATTACATATCAAAAAGAAACACCTTGTCACTACGATCGTAGCGACAAGGTAGGAAATAAAATTAACAAAAAATACAAAAGAAAAGCCCGAACGAACCGTAGTCCGCCCAGGCCACATCGACGATACGCTAAGCCGTCGACTATATCCGCCCTTGCCAGCGAGTGCTTACGTTTTTGAGAGTGCGAAGTTTAAAGTTTTTTTGCGTTTTTATAGCGCGCGCCAACTCGACCAAGTCGCCCCCATTTTCAAAAAAACGCACCGCAGGAAAACCGTCGTTGAATTCTTCGTGCTTTCGGTTTCCGAGAAACTCAGCGAAAGCTGGCATTGCGATATTTTTTATTCGCCATGTACTAAACACAATGGTGACGACCGGGAAAATCCCCTCCGAAGGATATTTCCCCAGTTCATCATCAAACAAAACAACTATGTCCGCCCACTCTTCAAAGGATTCTCCCAAATCTCTTTGATTAACGGGCATATCAAATCCGACATGCGCGACTAAAACGTTCATAACTCCAATTCCTTGTTGTAGTATTTTTTCGGTTCAGAAACATAAATATAGCCTACTCTATATTTATAATTATGTCAAGGTTGCGAGAGTGCAAATATTATGATATAGTAATAAAATAAAATTGCTGGGAAATTAGAGGGTTTACGGCTATATGAAAGCGCTAGATTGCCACGTCGCCTGCGGGCTCCTCGCAATGACAAAAACGAGAGCACAATGACGGACACTATAACTTTTTCATATATTCGTACTCTTTCGTATTTTTCAGCCAAAATAAATGGATAAGGATATCTTTTCGCAAGATATAGGGGGTAAAAAATTAACTATTAAAACCACAACTTGGACAGAGCAATCTTCTGGATCTTGTTTAGTTCAATATGGAGAAACTACTGTAATGGCAAATGTAGTTATGTCTCCAAAGAATGTAGAAGGAATGGACTATTTCCCACTTACAGTAGAATATGAAGAAAAATTTTATGCTGCAGGTAGAATTTTTGGTTCAAGGTTTTTAAAAAGAGAATCTCGCCCAACAGATGAAGCTATTTTAACAGGACGTATGATAGATAGAGCCATAAGACCTCGCTTTCCGAAAGATTTTAAAAAAGAAGTTCAAGTTGTTGTAACTTGTTTATCTTGGGATGGAGAAAATGACCCAGATATACCAGGTTTAATTGCAGCTTCTTTTGCTTTATCAATTTCTCAAATCCCTTTTTATGGACCTGTTGGAGCAGTTAGAATTGGCAGAACTAATGGAGAATGGATTGTAAACCCAACTTATGCGCAAAGACTAGAAGGTAATTTTGACTTAACTTTAGCTGGAATAGAAGATGATAAAAAGAAAGTTTTAGTAAATATGATTGAAATGGGAAGTAAGGAAGCAACTGAAGAAGATACAATGCAAGCAGTAAAATTAGCAGATAAAGAGCTTAAAAAAATAATTGATTTCCAACGAGATTGCGCTCAAAAAATTGGCAAAGTTAAAGCTATTTTTGAACCAGCTGTAGAAAGTAGTCTTGATTCAGAAATAAGAGAATTACTTGGCGATAAACTAGATAAAGCAATTACTAACGCTAAAGCGGGAGAAAAAAACTTAGGCAATGCTGAGTCTTTAAGAGAAGAAATTGTAAAAGCTATTAAAGAAAAATATCCTAATGAAGGAAAAGAAAAACAAGTTCTACCATTTTTTGAAAAAGAAATGGAAAGAATTATTGTACGAAATATCTTAGAAAGAGAACAAAGACCAGATTTTAGAAAATTAGATGAAATAAGACCCTTGTCTTGCGAAGTAGGGGTATTACCAAGAACTCATGGCACAGGAGTTTTTAACAGAGGGCTTACAAGAGTGCTTTCAATCTTAACTTTAGGTGGGCCAAGTGATCAACAGGTTTTAGAAGGTATGGAATTTGTAGGGAAAAAAAGATTTTTACATCACTATAATTTTCCACCATACTCAACAGGTGAAACAGGTTTTTATAGGGGGCCAAAAAGAAGAGAAATTGGGCATGGTAATTTAGCTGAAAAAGCCCTGCTCCCTGTAATTCCAAACCCAGAAGATTTCCCATACACAATTAGAATTGTTTCTGAAGTTATGTCTTCTAATGGTTCTACATCAATGGCTTCAACTTGCGCTTCTTGTTTAGCATTAATGGATGCAGGAGTACCAATTAAAGCACCTGTAGCTGGTATTTCTATTGGATTGGCTCACGATGAAACAACTGGAAAATACAAACTATTAACAGATATACAAGGCCCAGAAGATCATTTTGGAGATATGGATTTTAAAGTTGCAGGAACTAAAGATGGAATTACAGCAGTTCAAATGGATACTAAGATTGATGGTATTTCAGAAGAAATTTTTGCCGAAGCTTTAGAAAGAGCTAAAATAGCAAGAATGAAAATTTTAGATACCATAACTAAAACAATTGCCGAGCCAAGAAAAGAACTCTCACCTTATGCTCCAAAAATTGTTTCATTTAAAATCAATCCAGAAAAAATTGGAGAAGTTGTAGGTCCAAAAGGCAGTGTTATTAATAAAATTATTGAAGAATGCAATGGAATTGCAATTGATATTGAAGACTCAGGTTTTGTGTCTGTAACTGGTCAAAATCAAGATGATGTTAACAAAGCAGTTAATATGATCAAAAATATTGTAAGAGAAATTATGCCAGGAGAAATTTTTCAAGGAGTAGTAAGAAAAATTATGGATTTTGGAGCTTTTGTAGATATTTTACCAGGACAATCTGGTTTGGTTCATATTTCTAAATTATCCAAAGAAAGAGTTAATAAAGTAACTGATGTGGTCCGTGAAGGTGATAAAATCCCAGTTAAAGTTGTAGGCATTGATGACCAAGGCCGTATCAACTTATCAGCTGTTGATGCTGGTTTTGTCCCAAATAAAAAATAATTTATATCAAAGCAACAAAAAAGCGAGCATATGCTCGCTTTTTGTTTTGATAATAATTTATTTTCCCAATAATTCTTTGACTATTTTGCTTACTTCTCCGCCATCTGCCCTGCCTTTAATCTTTGGATTTAAATCTGCCATAATTCTCCCCATATCTTTAATTTCTTTAGCTCCTATAACATTAATAGATTCTGCAACAAGCTTTCTAATTTCATCAACTGACAATTGAGCTGGTAAATATTTTTGCAAAACTTCTATTTCTTTTTTTTCATTTTCTGCTAATTCTGGCCTCCCACCTTTTTCATACAAAGCTATAGCATCTTTCCTTTTTTTTACTTCAGAACTTAAAACATCAATAATTTCTACATCTGACAACTCTGTTTCTTTTATCAAGTATTCTTCTTTAGCTTCAGGCTTTTCTTTTGATATTTTATAATGTTTTTCTTTTTCTTTAGCTTGAAAAGAAGCTAAAACCATTCTTAAGACTCCAAGCTCAAAAGTATTGCCAGATTTCATAGCTCCTTTCATATCTAATTTTATATTTTCTTTTATCATATGTTAAAATAGATAAATAAAAATTATTTTACTTTTGGCTTATTCATTTTATCCTCTAATCTTTTCTTTTCTTTGTTTTCTACTCTCCTTAAAGCAGAATTCTTTTTTGATAAAGCGCTCTTAGCTCTTTTTCTAAATTGCTTTTTTCTAGCTTCAAGCAAAAGACCTGACTGCCTTACGGTCTTTGTAAATCTATGAACTAAACTTTGTGGTGACTCTTTTTCTTTTTTCTTTACTTCTAATACCATGATATAATCTAAAAGCGAAAAAAATAATTTTGGCTTGCCTCACCGACAAAATTGCATGGTTTGCGTAGCAAAATTTTGGAGGTGATGAGCGAGCCCAGCGCTGGCTGGGCGAAGCGTCAAGTATAAAATTATTTTTTGAGCTTAAAGCTTTATAAATTTATTTTTAATTTAATTTTTTCTTCATTTCCTCTACTATTTTATCCAAAGATATTTCTTGTTGATTACCAGTTTGCATATCCCTTACAGTCACAAAATTTTCAAGAGCTTCTTTCTGCCCAAATATCAAAACCCATTTTACACCTATTTTATTAGCTTGTCTTAACTGAGCTTTTAAAGAATCTTTAGAGAATGATTCAGCCATTGGAATTTTTGCTTTCCTAAATTCTTCAAAAAGCTTAAGTGATTTTCTTTTAGCTAATTGCCCTAATTGAGCTAAAAATATTTCTGGAGTCTCTACTTTAGCTGTTTTAATATCTTTTTCTTTTATAGCAAGTACAAGTCTATCTATACCAATTCCTACTCCACAAGCAGGAGTATCTCTCCCGCCTAAAAGTTTTACTAAATTATCATATCTCCCTCCGCCAAACAATGATCCTAATGAAGACCCGCTCTCATTCTTGTCAATTACCTCAAAAACAGTTTTCGTATAATAATCCAAGCCTCTTACCAAATAAGGATTTAATTCATAAGGTAATTCTAATTCATCTAAAAATTCTAAAACCTGCTTAAAATGTGCATGACAAGCTTCACAAAGATGATCTACCATTTGAGGAGCTCCAGCTTTTACAACTTGACATTTTTCTTCTTTACAATCTAAAATTCTCAAAGGATTTTCTTTCAATCTTCTTTGACAATCAGAACATAAAGAAGATTTTTTAGATTTAAAATAACTTATTAAAATTTTCTTAAAATATGGCCTGCATTCAGAATCTCCAATACTATTTACTTGAATTACAGCATTTTTAAATCCCAAATCTTTAAGCACATCATAACTCATCTGAATTATTTGCCCATCGATTGATGGGTTGCTATCTCCAATAATTTCCATGCTTGTGGTATAAAATTGTCTGTATCTACCTGCTTGCGGTCTTTCATATCTAAAACAAGGGCCTTGAGCATAAAGCTTTACAGGTTGAGGTAAATTATGCATTCCGTGCTCAATATAAGATCTAATAATTCCTGGAGTAAATTCTGGTCTTAAAGCAACCACATCACCACCTTTTGTTTTAAAGGTATACATTTCTTTTTCTACAATATCTGTAGTCATTCCTGTGCCTTTATAAAAAACTTCAGCCATTTCTAAAACAGGGATATCAATTCTTTCAAATCCATAATACTTTGTAACTGAATCAATTGCTTTTTGAACTCTCTGATAATATTTTTGCTCTTCTGGCAAAATATCGTGCATACCAGTTAAAGTTTGTAGCTTATTCATATTTTTAATAAATTGGACTTTGAATTAAATTTATTTTATTTAAAGGTAAAAGTCGTAAAAAAACTTTTCCAATAATATCTTTTTTTGGCAAAACCCCCCAATATCTCGAATCAAATGAAGCTTCTCTATTATCTCCCATTACAAAATATTCTTCATTGCCAAGTGTTTTCTTTAAATTACCTGCAGTTGTTACTCCAGGCAAATATGTATTTTCATCTATATCTATAATTTGATCTCCTTTGTAAACTTTTATTTTACTATCTTTTATTTCAACTGTCTCCCCAGGAAGAGCTATCACTCTTTTAATAAATCTATCACCTTCATGCCCTGCAATAAACTCAGTTCTAAAAACAACCACATCACCTCTTTTTGGCTCATTAAACCTATAAGAAATCTCGTCTATAATTAGATAATTACCATTTTGATAATTAGGCATCATTGATTCACCTTTCACTATAAAAGGTTGGAACAAAAAATATCTTATAGGCAAAACAATTACTGTAGCTATTACTACAATTTTGATTATTTCCCATATAGAATCTAAAAATTTTCCTTTAAAATTATTATTTTCCATAATCTATTATTACCATACTTTTTTACCAAATGCAAGCTCTTAAAATGATCGTCGCAAAGCGTTGCGACGTAAGTGTTCGCTTCGCTCCCTTAAAAAAAGAAAGCCACAACTGCAAGCATGCAGTCATGGCTTTTGTTACCAGACGATCAAAGAAGCTTACTTCGCCTCTTCGTTTTTTTCTTTTTACCGTTACCATTTCCGACATCGTCGGCCATGGTGGCGTGGCCATTGAACTTGACAGGCTTGCCAGTGGCAGTGGCACAAATCTCTTGCCAGTGGTACTTCCCGTCAGTGCCCAGCACAAGCGCTGACTTTGCGCTCACCCCACTCGGCGCCCCGATTGGAGGGGCATTACCACCCCTCCTGCCAGCAAAACGCCTCGAGAGATCAGCTACGTCTTTATCAATGAATGCAACACCCACGACAAACCCTTCCATGAAAAAAAATTTGAAACAACCGAGACGCAAAGCGCCTCTTCTCTGTTCTCGGCCCTCGCCTTTTTGTTCCCCGTCCCCCCCATTTAGGACCAGCCGTATTTCTTCCGGAAATTCCGGAGTAACACGATTGTCACGTGCCGTTCCGAAATTGGCCTTTGAAGACGTCTACTCAACTTTCTAGCAATTTCCGGTGCCCGAGCTTTTGCATCTGCAACGCTCAAGCAATTACTATCGAGCTGAGTGATCATTTCGTCCAATCCATCAATCGGACTATCAACAGCTGTGTCGACACTCGCCATCATCACCTCCAGATTTTGGCGTTGTTAATAAAACAATCTTCCCTGAAAGAGCAAATCCTCAATAATTGAGAATTACAACATATTTAATATAGCCTCTTTTATTTTTAAAATCAATAGTTTATACTAAATATACAAAATATGACAATTATAATTGGTTTAGGCAATCCAGGAGATAAATTTAAAAACACTCGCCACAATGTGGGATTTTTAGCTATTGATGAATTTGCAAAAATAAATAATTTTGATGGCTTTAAGCTACAAAAAAAATTTAACGCAGAAATATCTGAAAACGAAATAAACAATGAAAAAGTATTTCTTGTGAAACCTCAAACATTTATGAACGACTCTGGCAAGTCAGCCAACAAAATATCTACAACCTACAAGCTACAAGCTACAAGTCTAATCGTAATCCACGATGACATTGATCTCCCAATAGGCAAAATTAAGATTGTTAAAGATAGGGGGTCTGCAGGGCATAAAGGCGTAGAATCAATTATTAAAGAAATTGGTTCTTCAGATTTTATAAGATTTAGAATTGGTATAGAAAGTATTAGTTCTCACGTACCAGTACATGAAAACACTAAAGCTAAAGATATAGTTTTAAAAAATTTTTCTAAAAATCAAAAAATAGCAATTAATGAAACAATAAAAAAAACCGCAGAAGCTCTGAGTTATTTTTTGGAAAATGGCCTAGAAAAAACAATGAACAAGTATAATTGACAGATTAACACAAATTTATAACAGATAAACACAAATCGCAGATTAACATAATAATCTAATCTGTGATCTGCATAAATCTGTTTTTATCTGTGAGCATCTGTTTTTTTAAATACAAAATAAAGGCCGAAGGTCAACCAATTGTTGTCCCTCCGGCAAGCTCGTGCGTCGCCATCTCGCTCTCCTCAGTCATAAATATCCACCGAAGGAGAGGTTGGAAGACCCATGAAATCCGTTTCTGTAACTCCTTGATGCTCCCTCGACCCTTCGATCTCATCATCATAATCAACCATCATCTCTCTTCCGGGAACATTATAAAGAGCATCAATCCTCCTCACAGCAGCCTCTGTGTCTGACCATTTCCCTGGCATTGCACAACCCCTTCTTTGAAAGTCCGCCCCTGAAAGAACACCTCAACCCATATATTTATCATACATCTATCCAAACTATTTATCAAGAGAAGAAACAAATAAATAAAGATACACGGGTCACATTATTACAATTTTACGCTCATCAAAAAAACCTTGTCAAATTCAAGGTTTTTATAATATTTTTATTTTCCCATAAACTCCATCATACCCCGGTTCTATCTTTACCTTCCCCTCCCGCACGCGCAAAATTCCCTCTGCAATTTCAGGCAAGCTCGCAGCTGTAATTTCATCTTTTTCTTTATTTAATAAAATATTAAATTCTGATCCCAAATTTTGTGTAAGTTGTTTATAAAATTTACCCACATCTTTAGTTGCAATAGTTCTACCAATAGAATCAGCAATTATTTCTTCTAAAGGAATTAAAGACTTAAAAGGCACAGAATTTTTGGGCACAAAACCTTCGGGCCTGTCAGCTAATTCTTCTACACGATTGAGTACGCCAATTACTAAAGGTTTTTTACACACAGGACAAAGATTTTTATTTTTTTTAGAATCTTCAGGCTTTAAACTTATTTTACATTTAGCGTGGCCATCAAAATGATATTTTCCTTCTTCTGGGAAAAATTCTACTGTATATAAAAATTTGCTTTTATCTTTTGTTTTTATGGCTTGAAAAATTTTAAAATAATCTAATTCTGTATCAAATACATTTACTTCTCTACCAATTTTAGAAGCAGAATGTGCATCTGAATTTGAAATTAAAGCAACTTTATCTAAACTTGATACCCTCCAATTCATTGCAGGATTTGAGCACAAACCAGTTTCTACTGCATAAATATATTTTGAATATTCATCAAAACATTCCTCAATTTGATCGAAGCCGGACTTTGAACCAAATAAAGAAAACCAAGGAGTCCATATATGAGCTGGCACCACAAGGCAATTTTCATCAATATCTAAAATTATTTTTAATAATTCTTTAGAATCTAATCCTAATATAGGCCTACCATCAGATTTTATATTTCCTATAGATCCCAATTTTTTATTTATTTTTTCTACAACCTCCAAAGATGGCGCATAAATTATTAAGTGCACTTTGCGTACTTTTCCACCCTTTTTATAGATACAGCTTATTTCAGAAGAAAGTAAAAAGCGCATTGATGATTGCGATTTTTTTAAAATAAATAAACCTTGTTCAGCTGGCTGAAGTTTTTTTTGTAAATTTAAAAGCCAAGCAGGGTGCGTAAAATCACCTGTGCCCAGCACAGTTATACCTTTAATTTTAGCCCACTTATCCAAAGATTCTAAATCCATATCTGGAGAAGTGGCTCTAGAATATTTAGAATGAATATG
>CAINWR010000031.1 GCA_903854535.1 Candidatus Staskawiczbacteria bacterium
AAAATATTAAAATCGAAGAGATATTTTCTGGAGTAGAAATTAATGATAAATTAGATACTAAGCTTCTTTCATATTTTATTATTCCTCTTAAAGTAGCTGGAAAATTAGAAGGTTTACTTGCTGTAGCTGATGCAAAACAATTATCTTTTAAAGATGAAGAAATGACAATTTTGTATAAAATTTGCCAGCAAGCAACAAAAGCTGTAGAAAAATTACAAGAAGTTGTAAAGCAAGAAAATAGTAAAATGAATGCAATGGTTTATAGTATGACAGAGGGAGTTGTAATGATAGATTTAGATTATAGAATTACTGTGGCAAATCCTGCTGTGAAAAGAGCTATTAATTTCTCAGAAGATAAGGATTTATCAATATTTGATTTTACAGAAAAATTAGGAGATAAATTTGATTTTAGAAAAAAAATTCAAGAGAGCATTGAACAAGATAAAATATTTTTCTCAGAAGAGATATCAATGGAAAATGGTTTCTATAAAATTATTACTGCTCCAGTAAAAAATAATGGTAATATATTGGGATCTGTTGCTATTTTCAGAGATATTACTTCAGAGAAAGAGCTCGAAAAAATTAAAGAAGAATTTACTTCAATGATTGTACATGAGTTAAGATCCCCTTTAGATGGAATTAAGAAAATGATTGAGTTTATAAGATCTTCAGAAATTAAAAAAGCTCAGCAACTTGAATGTTTCCAAATGATATATCACTCTTCCTCAGAAATGCTTCAGTTGGTAAATAATTTGTTGGATATGGCAAAAATAGAAGCTGGTAAATTTGATCTTGTAAAACAAGTAGTTAATATTAAAGAGACTGTAGATAGTAGAATTTTGTTTTATCAAATTGCAGCTAAAGATGCTAAGGTAAAAATTTCAAGTGTATTTGGTAGGGATGTTCCAGATAAAGTAGAATTTGATCCGCGTACAATTTCTCAAGTATTAAATAATCTTGTTTCTAACGCCTTGAAGTTTAATAAAGAACAAGGTAGTATAGAGATACAAGTTTTCTTGTATAAGAAAGGTCAAAGCGTATTGAAAGAAGCAAGTGATTTGAAGTTGAATTGGTTTATGCAAGAAGATATTCCTGAAATTGAAGATTCATTGTTTGTAGCTGTATCTAATACAGGGCAAGGTATAGCTAAAGATCAAATGAATAAATTATTTAATAAATTTTCTCAAGTTAGAACTGTGTTTACAAAACAAGCAGGAACTGGCCTTGGTCTTGCAATTACCAAAAGTATTGTTGAATCACATGGAGGTATTGTGGGGGCGCAATCTATTGAGGGAGAGGGTGCAACATTTTATTTTACATTACCAATATAATTTTTACGAGTAATTTTCGCTCGACAACAAACTTTTTTCCGTCTGTTGGTAACCCTCTTTGTCTCCCGAAGGGAGACAAGTAGACCAAGGACTGCAAAAAGTTTATTGTCTCGCTTAATTTAATGATATGGCAGAAAAAAATAAAAAAGTTTTAATTGCAGAAGATACTAAAAGTTACCTTATGGTACTTTCTGCAGAATTTAATAAAGCTGGGTTTGATGTGCAAACAGTTGAAAATGGGGAGGATGGATTAGCTATTGCGCAAAAAGGTGATTTAGATATGATTGTTACAGATATTGCAATGCCAAAAATGGATGGTATCACTATGGCTAAAAAAATTAGAGAATCAGGTAATCAAACGCCAATTATTTTTTTAACTAATTTAAGTGATATGGAACATATTTCAGCTGCAATTGAAGCTACAGGAAATACTGATTATGTAATAAAATCAGATATTACTTCAGAGGGAATTGTAAATAGAGTTAAGGAAAGATTAAAAATAAAATAAAAAAAATATTCTCAAAAATCACTTTAATCACCTTTTAATTTAGGTGATTTTTGTTTGACATTATGCAAATAATATGTATAATTTGAAATAGGAACTTTTCAGTATCGAGGATATAGCGAAAATCATGTAGCTATTCCTCAAAACAGTGAAAGGACGTTTTATGATTCTATTGCATTACGAAAATCCTGGATGGTATGGATTTGTCCAAAGGGATCCTTGTCCTGAGGAAATGGCTGAATTGATGGCTAAACTCCAACAATTCATTGTGATGCTGAAGACGGCTTTACGGGAGATGAAAGAACCCAATCTTAATTTGGAGTTCTCGGTTCATCATTATTGTGGGCTTATGGGCGCATCTATGAGCGCAAATTTTGCAGATGTGGTGGTAGAGGTTGTAGTTGAAAATTCCCGAACCTTAACTGAAAGGATTTCGGGGCGTATTGAATCTTCGTTCGGAAAGCGTGTAATCGCATCCGAACAATTGCAAATTCCAAATTCTGATTGGAATCATACAGATATTTGTGCCACAAGCAAAATGGTGGCTGGAAGATTGATCTCAAAGTGTAAATAACTTTTAAAGATCCATTCAACTTGATGTGTAGTTCATTTAGTCCGGCGCATAGTCGCTGGGCTTTTTTATTTGTAAAAAATATGTTATTATGCTGACATGGCAAATGATGAAGTGATTGTGAAATTTAATAATGTCTCTTTTGAATGGCAAGTTCATAAACTTATTTTAAATGAGGCTAGTTTTGCTGTGCGTAGAGGTTCTAAAATTACTTTAATGGGGCAAAATGGAGCAGGGAAAAGTACTATTTTCCAGCTTATTACTGGGCAAGTACAGCCAGAAAGTGGGGCAATTAGCATAAGTAACAATTTAACAATAGCTACTGCCAAACAAGTTGTAGATAGAAAAGACTTAGATTTAAGTATTACAGAATATTTTGTGAAAGTATTTAAAGAAAATGTTAAGCAAGAAAAGATTTATGATATTGATAAAAAAATAAAAGATGTTTTTAAGGTTGTAAATTTAAATATTCCTTTTGATAAAAAAATTAAAGAGCTTTCTGGTGGTCAACAAGCAAGAATTTTGCTAGCTTCTGCTTTAATACAAGATCCAGATTTACTTTTGTTAGATGAACCAACAAATAATTTAGATAAAGAGGGGATTGAGCATTTAACTAAATTTATAATAAATTATCCCAAAACTTGCGTTGTAATATCTCATGATGCTGATTTTTTAAATTCTTTCACTCAAGGAGTGTTGTATTTAGATATTTTTACTAAAAAAGTAGAGCAATATGTGGGAGATTATTTTACTGTTGTAGAAGAAATTAGTTTGCGTTTGGAAAGAGAAAGAATGAAAAACGTAAGATTAGAGAAGGAAATTTCAGCAAGGAAAGAACAAGCGAATTTTTTTGCTCAAAAAGGAGGGCATTTGAGGGATGTGTCAGCAAAAATGAAACGAAAGATAGAAGAGCTAGAAGAAGATGTAGTAGATATAAGAAGAGAAGACAAGACAATAAGAGATTTTAAGATTCAAGCTCAAGAAGATATAGGTGGTGTAATTTTGCAGTTAGATTCAGTTGGTATAATAAAAAATCATAAACCAATAAATAAAAAAGTAAATATAAGTTTGAATAAAAGAGATAGGCTTTTACTTACAGGTCCAAATGGAATTGGCAAAACAACGCTTTTAGAGAAATTAGCCTCAGGTCATGCTAAAGGTGAGCATATCAAGCAAGGAGTAAAAATTGGATATTACAGGCAAGATTTTTCAACTTTGGATTTTAATTCAACTGTATATCAAGCTCTTTCAAAGGCAATGGGTGATAATGGAACAGAAGAAAATTTGAGATCAAGAGCTGCTGGTTTTTTGCTGGATGCTGAAATTTTAAAATCAAAAATTGGATCTTTGTCTGAGGGGCAAAAAGGATTGGTGGCTTTTGCTGTACTTTCGCTAGAGAGACCTGGTCTTTTGATTTTAGATGAACCAACAAACCATATAAATTTTAGACATATTCCTGTAATTGCAAAAGCAATAAATGAATTTGATGGAGCTATGATTTTAGTTAGTCATATGCAAGATTTTGTAGAAAAAATTAAATTTGATTTTACTTTAGACTTAGGAAGCTTATAAGACAAGTTGAATTTGAATCGTTAAGGCGGTTTTTTGTTTGCTTAAAAATACATGTGAGAAACTGGGGGTTGAAAGTGATTAGTAAAATATAGTAAAATAAAATAATAAAAATAATGAAACTCGCAAAACTACAAATTATTCTTGCTTTTGTTTTTGTTTATTGTTTTTTATTTGCTTTAAATATTTCAGCTGCTACTATTTACGCAAATTATTCTACTGGTAGTGATACTACAGGTGATGGTAGTGCAGGGTCTCCATATAAAACTTTTCACAAAGCATATACTATGGCAAGTTCTGGAGATACTTTAAATCTTACAGGTACTTTTACTTGGACTAATGCTGATGAAACTGGTGATGCTGTAACTACAGGTTACACAATTGGGAAAAATCTTACCATACAAGGTCAAACAGCAGGAGCAACATTTATTCAAGCAGCTTCAAGTTATGCTACTGGCACAAGCTCTGTTTTTACTGTTTCTGCTGGGGTAACTGCAGTAATAAATGATATAACTGTAAGATATGGATATAATAGAACGGGTTCAGATGGTGGAGGTATAAATAACAATGGAACATTAACTGTAAATAGGTGTAATATTTCTTATAATTATGTTTGGTATTATCCTTCTTGGGGAGGTTATGGTGGAGGTATTTGTAATAAGTCAATTTTATATGTAAATGATAGCACTGTTGATAATAATTTTGCTCAATCGCAAGGAGGTGGAATTGTAAATTATTATACTGCAGGTAATACAAACACATCTTATATTACCAACACTACAATTGCTTTTAACTCTACTGCTGATGTTGTGGCAACAGTTGGAGGAGCTGGTTTTTATAATAGATCAGGTACTTCTTATATTACTAATTCAACTGTTGCTTATAATAATGCACCAGTTGGAACAGGATGCACAACTGGAGTTAGTATTTCTGGAGGAACAGCAGTGTATTTAAAAAACTCTATTGTAGCAAGTAATAAAGTAGGTGGAGTTGATGTTACAAATTATAGTGGGAATTGTTTTGATGTAACAGGAATGACAACTTATGGCAGTTCAATTATAGATAATGGCGGAAATATTTTTGGTAAGGTAAATACTGCATATGGTGGAGTAAGTTTTTCTGCGACTTCCTGGTATGATTTATATGGCAATAGTACTGGAGATAGTATTTTTACAAAATATGGAACAGCAACTACTGGAAGTTTATATTTAGATTCTGAACTTTCAAAAAATGATAATACAAATGGAACTTCTACTTTAGCAATAACTAATGCTAGTAGTATTGCAATTAATAATTATGCTTCAGGATCTAATGGTTCTGTAAGTTTGCCTACAAATGATCAAAGGCAAGCTGGTAGGAATGATGGAACTGATATTGGATCTTTTGAATATAATGGAGTAGGACTTATAATTTCTCAGCCTGTAACTCAATCTTCAAATATTACTTTTTCTTCAGTTTCTTATGCTTCGATGACTGTTTCGTGGACTTCTGGTAATGGATCTAAGAGGGTTGTTTTTGCTAAACAGGCCAATACAGGAACTGCTGAGCCAGTTGATAGCACAACTTATACAGCAAGCACAACTTTTGGTTCTGGTACTCAAATTTCAGATAGTGGTTGGTTTTGTGTGTATAATGGAACAGGTAATTCAGTTTCAGTTACAGGACTTACTGTGGGCGTAGATTATATTTTTCAAGTTTTCGAATATAATGGAATAACTCCTAGTGCTGAAAACTATTTTTTAGATTCTGCTGTAGATAATCCAAAATCGCAAGCTACAATTTTGGTAACTGAGCCTACAACTCAAGCATCATCAATTATCTTTTCTTCAGTCTCTTATACTTCTATGACTGTTTCATGGACTTCTGGCAACGGGGCAAAAAGAGTAGTGTTTGCTAAGCAAGCAAATTCTGGTAGCACAAATTTAGTTGATGATGTAAATTATACAGCAAGTGCAACTTTTGGAAATGGAACGCAGATTGAAAGTTCTGGTTGGTTTTGTGTGTATAATGGAACAGGTAATTCAGTTTCAGTTACAGGACTTGCTGTAGGTACAGATTATATTTTTCAAGTTTTTGAATATAATAATTATTCTAGTACTTATAATTATAATAATAACTCTGCTGTAGATAATCCCAAATCACAAGCATCTTTGACAGTCACAGAACCTACAACTCAAGCTTCAAATATAACTTTTTCTTCAGTTAATTATACTACAATGACTATAAGTTGGACTTCTGGTAATGGAGCAAAAAGAGCAGTATTTATCAAACAAGCAGATACAGGGACAGCTTTACCAGTTGATGATGTAAATTATACTGCAAGCACAGTTTTCGGAAGTGGTACACAAATTGCAAGCTCTGGTTGGTATTGTATTTATAATTCAACAGGTAGTTCAGTTTCAATTACAGGACTTACAGCAG